>JAURMY010000288.1 GCA_030830465.1 Alphaproteobacteria bacterium | reverse complement strand
CTGCGACGGGGCGGTGAACGAACAGATCGAAGCCTCGATCGCGGATGAATTGAAACGGATGAACCAACGGCGGCCCCTTGTCGGGGCCAGCCTGAGCCATTGCGCCGAATGCGACGAACCGATTCCAGAGGCCCGGCAAAAGGCCCTGCCCGGCGTGAAACTGTGCATCGACTGCCAGCAGGAACGCGATGCCCGCCCGCAGTTTCGCGGCGGCATCAACCGCCGGGGATCAAAAGACAGCCAGTTGAAATAGCGGCACCCATCCGGTCGCGGCGGTCGTCGCTTAAAACCGCGACAGGATCAGCCCCCCGGCGACCAGAACCACGCCAAACAGCCGCTGCACCGAGATCTCTTTCACCGGCAGGCCAAGCGGGCCGAATTTGTCCAGCAACATGGCCACCACCATTTGCCCAAGGATCAATGCGGATACCGTCGTGACAACGCCCAGAACGGGCACCCCCCACAGCGACGCCCAGACATAAAACGCGCCCAGTGCGCCCCCGGCCAGATGCCACCACTGGATATGGGCCAGTCGCGGCGCCACCTGCGCCCCACCTGTGGCCAGCGTCAGCAAGGACAGCACCAGAAACCCGACGCCAAAGGACAGGGCGGCAGCGGCCAGCGTATTGTCCAGGGTCCGGCCCAGAACCGAATTGACGGGGGCTTGCAATGTCGTCGCCGCCCCTGCGGCAATAACGACCGGCAAGGCGATCCAGAACAGTGGGTTCATCTGCTTTCCTTTGTAACAAGGGTTTTGGGCACCGCATCCCGGCGGTTTGGCCCACAGTGAACAGCGCTTTGGTTTTGCGCAAGCTTTATGGTCTTGCACCGGCGCGCATTCGCGGGTTTTGTGCGGTTGACCCGCCAACGAACCACAGC
This sequence comes from Alphaproteobacteria bacterium, assembly GCA_030830465.1. Next base: position 3,313 of record JAURMY010000288.1, on the reverse strand, counting down.
CGGAGAATGCGATGATCGAAACAGCCCTTGGACTGAAAGGCGGGTTTACCGCACCGCACCGGATCGCGACCAAGATCGGCTTTGACGTGATTGACGCGGGCGGCTCGGCGATTGAGGCGATGGTGGCCGCCGCCGCCACGATCGCGGTTGTCTATCCGCATATGAACAGCATCGGCGGTGACGGATTTTGGGTGATCCATCGAAAGGGTCAGGCACCGGTCGCCATTTCCGCCTGTGGACAGGCCGCCGGATTGGCCAGCCTTGACTGGTACGCAGCACGGGGCCACACAGAAGCAATGCCCACACGCGGCGCCCATGCCGCGCTGACGGTGCCCGGCACCATCGGCGGTTGGGGGGCGGCCCTGTCCCTTGTTGATGCGCGAAACCGCATTCCCTTGTCGGATCTGGTTGCCCCGGCCGCGGCCCTGGCCCGTGGCGGCATTGCCGTTACCCGCAATCAATCCCTGACCACCGCAGAAAAGCTTGACGGGCTGATCGATGTGCCGGGCTTTGCCGATATTTATCTGCTGAACGGCCAATGCCCGCAACCGGGCGAAACCATGTTGCAAACGGCACTTGGCGGCACCCTGACCGAGATCGGCGCTTCGGGAACCGAAAGTTACTATCGCGGCGATCTGGCGCGGATTCATACGCGGTTTCTGGAAGATGCCGGCAGCCCGCTGCGGCAGGACGATTTCACCGCCTATCACGCGGAAATTCAGAAACCGCTGGAAACCACCACATCGGCAGGCACGCTTTACAACATGGGGGCACCGACGCAGGGCATGTCCTCGTTGGCGATCCTTGGCATTTTTGACCGTCTTGGCATCCGGCAGGGCGAGGGGTTTGACCATATTCACGGGCTGATCGAGGCCACCAAACAGGCGTTTATTTTGCGCAACGCGGAACTTGGGGATCCCAGGACCATGCGCAAACCGGCACAGGATTTTCTGGATCCGGCCCTGCTGGACCGTCTGGCCGGAAATGTTGACATGAAAAAGGCCCTGCCCTGGCCCTATCAGCCGAAAGAGGGCGACACGATCTGGATGGGGGCCGCCGACAGCGATGGCACGGTCGTCAGCTTTATTCAAAGCGTGTATTGGGAGTTCGGCTCGGGCCTGACCTGCCCCGAAACCGGGGTCTTTTTTCAGAACCGCGGGGCCGGATTTTCGCTGACAAAGGGGCCAAACCAACTGGCCCCCGGCAAACGGCCGTTTCATACCCTGAACCCGGCGCTGGCAGTTTTGAACGACAAGCGCGTGATGGCCTATGGCACCATGGGCGGTGAAGGTCAGCCGCAAACCCAGGCGGCGGTGTTCAGCCGGCATGTTCAGTTCGGCATGCCCCTGCAACAGGCCGTCACCCAGCCGCGCTGGCTGTTGGGGCGCACTTGGGGCGACAACACGACCAGCCTGAAGCTTGAGGGGAATTTTGACCCCGCCGTGCGCGACGCCCTTATTGCCGCCGGGCATCAGGTGGAAATGATCGAAGCTTTTTCCAGCCTGACCGGACATGCGGGCGCGATCCTGCGCCATGACAGCGGGTTGATCGAAGCCGCCAATGACCCAAGGTCCGACGGCCTTGCATACGCAGAATAAGCAGGCCAAGTTCAGGCCCGACGATCCATGGAGAAGATGATGACCCAGACTATTGCCGCGATCTTGGCGAAACAGGCGGCGGAACGCCCGGCCATCGGTGCGCCCGACCGCAGCTGGCTGAGCTATGGCGGGTTGACCGCCCTTTCATCGAATGTCGCAAGCGCGCTGCACGGGTTTGGCGTTGGCCGGGGTGACCGCGTGGCGATCGTGCTGCCCAACGGGCCGGAAATGGCCACGGCTTTCGTGACCATCGCACAGGCCGCTGTGACCGCCCCGCTTAATCCCGCCTATCGTCAGGACGAATACGAATTTTATCTTGAGGACCTGCGCGCCAAGGCGCTGGTGGTGATGGCCGATTACGACGGACCCGCCCTGCCTGCCGCTGCGAAATTCGGCGTGACCATTCTGCGCCTGTCTGTCGATCCTGCAAGCCCGGCCGGAACCTTTACCCTGTCGGCGGAACAGCCTGCCGGAACGGCGGATACAGCAGCGCCGGGCCCGGATGACACTGCGCTGATCCTGCACACTTCCGGCACCACGTCACGCCCGAAAATCGTGCCCCTGCCGCAGTCCAATGTCGTGGCCTCGGCACTGAACATCAAAGCCTCGCTGGCGCTGACGCCGGAAGACCGCTGTCTGAACGTGATGCCGCTGTTTCATATTCACGGCCTGATCGCGGCGGTGTCCGCCTCGTTGGCGGCGGGGGGGCAGATCTGGTGCGCGCCGGGTTTCAACGCGCTGAAATTCTTTGCCCAGCTCGATGATGCGAAACCCACATGGTACACGGCGGTGCCGACCATGCATCAGGCCATTCTGGCCCGCGCCGCGCGCAATCAGGATATCATCGACCGCACGCCCTTGCGGTTCCTGCGCTCGTCCTCGGCCTCGTTGCCGGCACCGGTGATGGTGGAACTGACCGAAACCTTCAAGGCCCCGGTGATTGAGGCCTATGGCATGACCGAGGCGGCGCATCAGATGTGTTCAAACCCGCTGCCGCCACGGGCGCAAAAACCGGGTTCTGTCGGCATTGCCGCCGGGCCCGAAGTCGCCGTGGCGCATGAGGTGGAAAACCGGTTGCTGGATGGCGGCGCCACCGGTGAAATCGTGATCAGCGGGCCGAACGTCACGCCGGGCTATGAAGGCAACCCAAAGGCCAATGAAAGCGCATTTTTCACGGCGGACGGCAAGCGCTGGTTCCGCACCGGCGATCAGGGCGCGTTTGACGCCGAAGGCTATCTGAACCTGACCGGACGCTTAAAGGAAATCATCAATCGGGGCGGCGAAAAGATCAGCCCTCTGGAGGTGGACGCCGTTCTGCTGGGGCATCCCGACATCGCGCAAGTGGTGGCCTTTGCCGTGCCCCACGCCAAACTGGGCGAGGATATCGCGGCGGCGGTCGTTCTGAAGGAAGGCTCGGCAATCGGCGAAAAGGAAGTACGTGCCTATGCCGCCGAACGTCTGGCGGATTTCAAGGTTCCCCGCCGGGTGATCGTGCTGGAGGAAATCCCGAAGGGTGCCACAGGCAAAATTCAACGCATAGGTCTGGCCGCCAAGCTGGGCCTTTCAGGCGAATAGGCGGGTTTGGCTATGAAAATCTGTATCTTTGGCGCCGGGGCGATCGGCGGATTTCTGGCCGTCCGGCTGGCCGGAACCGATGCCGAAATCAGCGTCGTTGCGCGCGGCCCGCATCTGGCGGCGATGCAGAAAAACGGCCT
>JAURMY010000287.1 GCA_030830465.1 Alphaproteobacteria bacterium | reverse complement strand
GCCCCAAATCCCAACGCCCGCGCGCGGCGTTCACAGCGCTCGACCGTAGGATCGTTCTGCACCTCGGTGGCGGTGGACGGGTTCAGCATCACGAACAGAACCTTGCGCCCGCGCGCCGCCCAGACCCGCGTCAGCGCATAACGGTAGTTTTCGCAGGGCGAATAGATCGCGGTGCTGGCGGCGTCGCCCTTTTGATGGCTGCGCGCGATCATGGAACCTGTGCAAACACCCGCGACGGATGCAGTTCCCCGGCCTTGTAAACGCCTACGGCCACGGCCTTGCCGTTATACGAGGCCCAGGCCTCATCGCCGTATTCCACATCTGATGCGATCACCATCGCCGGATTGCCGTTGCGCATCTTGGCGGCGGCCTCGGCGGAACATTTCAGTTCGGGAAGATCGGCCAGCCCGGTCTCCAGCGGGTGCAGATAACGGTCAAGCTCGGGCGATTTCGCCAGTTGGTCGAGCAGCTCATAGGGCACCCCGTCTTCGGGTTCAAACGGCCCGGACCAGATCCGGCGCAGGCTTTGAACATGGCCATAACAGCCCAGTTTCGCGCCCAGATCCCGCGCGACCGACCGCACATAACCGCCTTTGCCACAGACCATTTCCAATACCACGTGATCCGGGTCCGGCCGGTCGATCAATTCCAGCGAGTCAACCCAAAGCGGTCGCGCGGCCAGTTCCATTTCCTCGCCGTCGCGGGCGCGTTTATAGGCGCGTTCACCATCCACCTTGACGGCGGAAAACTGCGGCGGCACCTGTTCGATCTCGCCCTGAAACCCGGGCAGGGCGGCCAGAATCTGCGCATCACTGGGCCGGGCTTCGCTGCTGGCGATCACTTCGCCTTCGGTGTCGTCGGTGTTGGTGGCCTGTCCCAGCCGCACGGTGAACCGATAGGCTTTCAGCGCGTCGGTGATGTAGGGCACTGTCTTGGTCGCCTCGCCAAAGGCAATCGCCAGAACGCCCGTTGCCTCGGGGTCCAGCGTGCCGGCATGACCGGCCTTGCGGGCGTCAAAGGCCCAGCGCGCCTTGTTGACCACAGCGCTTGAGGTCACGCCCGCCGGTTTATCCACCACCAGCCAGCCTGAAACCTCGCGCCCGTTTTTTCTGCCACGTCCCATATGTCATTCACCCTGTTGCGGCGCGTCACCCCATTCGGCGTGCACCTTTTCATAGGTTTGAAGGTCTTGCGCGTAAACATGTTGCACCCGTTCCACAAGTTCCGGCGTGGCGATTTCCGCATGGCTGAAGGGTTTTTTTGAGGCGTTGCGCACCCGAACCGCCGCCATTTGCGCGGCGATATCTGGGATCAGCGGGGCCAGCAGGGCCGGCAATTGCCAGGGCAGGCCGTCCAGTGTCAGCAACCGGGGCGACAGACCGTCAAGACGGCTTAACCGTTCCTGCTGGCGTTGCCAGTGGGGATTGATCTTGCCCTTTTCCGCCCGCCTGAGGTTGCGCCGGAACCAGTCGATGGTCAGCAGCGCGTTCTTACGGTGTGCGGCCAAATCCATGTCCGGTGTCAGCTCAAGCCCGGCTGAGCGCACAACCCGGTTGCGCATGGCGCTGTCTTTTTCGTTTTTCAGATTGGCAATCTTGTCGAAATAAAGCGACAGAAACCGGTCAACCGGATCGCGCACCACGGAAAACACATAGGGCGAAGCGATAATCATTTCCGCCGGAATAAAGTCGGCTTTGACAAAATCCTGATTGAAATTATGCACCCCGCTGCCCGCCGGATGGGCGGTGCCATGGTCCATATGGTAAAGCAGGTTGCGCAGATAAGTGCAGCCGCACTTGGTGATCTGCAAATAATAGATCGGGTATTTCTGGGTGGAAAACAGGAACCGACCGGGTCCGGGTGCGCCCAGCGGGATACCGTCAAACCAGTCGGGTACCAGATCAGTCATCGTCCGGTTCGGCCTCGATGTCGCGTTTTACCACGTCATCGGAAAACATGCGGCGCGTTTCGTCCATCCGGTCAAAGGTCACATCCGCGACGAACCGCAACTCCGGCGAGAATTTCAGATCAATGTTGCGGTTCAGATGGCGCCGCAACTCGGCCTTGTTGCGGTTCAGCGCCTTGACCACCGCTTCGGTGTTCAAGCCGCCCAGCGGCATCACGTTTACCGTTGCCATTTTCAGATCGGGGCTGGCGCGGACCTCACCGACCGTGATCGAGACATGGGCGATTTCCGGGTCATAAAGATCGCCGCGCGCCAGCACCTCGGACAGCACCCGGCGGATAAGTTCCCCCACCCGCAGCTGGCGCTGCGACGGCCCTGTTGTATCACTGAATCGGCGTTTGTTCATCAATCTGATCCTTTGCCGCCTGATTATGCCAGACCGCAGGATGTTGCAACCGGATGCGCGCTCTGCCAAAGGTCTGGGGAAGGATGCAAACCAAGGGCGGAGCTGTGCCATGTCAAATTTACCCTCAATCGCGGTTGTCGGGGCCTCGGGGCGGATGGGGCAGACGCTGGTGAAAATGATTGCCGCCAGCGACAAGGCGCAACTGGCAGGCGTGACCGAGCGGACCGGGCATGACTGGATCGGCAAGGATCTGGGCCTGTGCATGGGGGGGGCGGCCAACGGGGTTATCGTCACCGACGATCCGCTGGAGGTGTTTGCAAGGTCACAGGCGGTGATTGATTTCACTTCGCCTGCCGCTTCTGCCGCCCATGCCGCGCTGGCCGCGCAGGCGCGGCTGGTGCATGTGGTTGGCACGACCGGCATCCCCGACAGTGACCTGCCGAAATACAGGGCCGCCGCCCGCCATGCGGTGATTGTGCGCGCCGGAAACATGAGCCTTGGCGTCAACCTGCTGGTCAACCTGACCCGCAAAGTGGCCGAGGCGCTGGACGCGGATTTTGACATCGAAGTGGTCGAGGCGCATCACCGCCACAAGGTTGACGCCCCTTCGGGCACCGCCCTGATGCTGGGTGAGGCCGCTGCCGCCGGGCGCGGTGTTTCGTTGAACGACGTCGCAGACCGGGGCCGCGACGGGATCACCGGCGCGCGCCAACGCGGCCATATCGGGTTTTCCGCCATTCGCGGTGGCGACATCATCGGCGAGCATGACGTGATCTTTGCCTCGGACGGTGAACGGATCGTGCTGCGGCATCTGGCGACTGACCGGTCCTTGTTTGCGCGCGGGGCTTTGCGGGCAGCCCTTTGGGGGCAGGACAAGAAACCGGGCGAATATTCGATGGCGGATGTTCTGGGGTTTTAGGCGTTTCCAAGCCCCGTTGACAGGCCGCGTCACCGCCTAGAAATCCGAGGTTATACCCTTCTTTTCCCAGTCGCCAAAGCGGGTGGGTTCCGGCCCGTCGCGGCCTCCCAGTTCTTTTGGCAGAGGCTTTTTCTGGTCGGCCTTGCGCCGCTCCTCCGCCTCTTGCAGGGCGCGGCGGGCGGCGGGGCTGGGCGGTTTTGGGGCTTGGGTCATCAATGCTCTGGCTGGCTTGCGGTGTTGTGGCGGTTGTTATACGCCCACTGTTTATCGGGGCAAGTCCCACAGAAAGGCAGTACAGATGTCGGCAACAGGATTGGCACCACGCTTGGCCGCGTCGCAGATATTGCATGCGGTGCTGTTTCAACGCCTGCTGATGTCCGAGGCCGTGGCCGCGCGGCCCGGGCCGCTGGACCGGCTTGCCCCCGCCGACAGGGCGCGGGCACAGTCGCTGGCCACAGGTGTTTTGCGGCATCTGGCGGCGCTGGACGCGGTTCTTTTGCCTTTTCTGGAAAAATCCCCGCCGCTTAAGGTTCGCAACGCGCTGCGCCTGGCGGCCTATGAAATTCTGGCCGAGGGGATCGCTGAACATGCGGCGGTCAATGCCGCGGTCGAGATCATTCGCGGCAGTCCGAAAACCGCGCATCTGGCGGGGCTGACAAACGCGGTGGCCCGCAGGATCGCCGCATCGGGCGGTGAAATCTGGGCGCAACAACCGCCGCAGAAACTGCCCAACTGGCTGGCAACGCCGGTCACCAAGAATTACGGCGCCGAAACCGTCGCCTTGATCGAACATGCCCATCAGGCCGGCGCGCCGTTTGATCTGACGTTGAAAAACCCGGTACAGGCGGCTGACTGGGCGACACGGCTGGACGGATTGGTTCTGCCGACCGGCAGCCTGCGGCTGAACGGCCGCCCGCAACTGACGGCGCTTGAAGGATACGAATCCGGGGACTGGTGGGTGCAGGATGCGGCGGCGGCGGTGCCGGTGCGCCTGCTGGGCGATCTGAACGCAAAATCCGCGCTGGACCTTTGCGCGGCACCGGGCGGAAAAACCATGCAGATGGCCGCGGCAGGGGCCAGGGTAACGGCGGTCGACATTTCGGCGGATCGTCTGGGCCGGGTCAGCGAGAACCTGGGCCGGGTCAAATTGTCGGCCCGCGTCGTGGCCGCGGATGCGCTGAGCTTTACCACCGACCAGCGGTATGATGCGATCCTGCTGGATGCGCCCTGTTCCGCGACCGGCACAATCCGCCGCCATCCTGATTTGCCCTTTGCCAAGGATGGCGTTGATTTGTCGGGCCTTTTCGATCTTCAGGCGCGGATGATTGACAAGGCGGTGTCGCTGCTCGCCCCGCAGGGCGTGCTGGTTTACTGCACCTGCTCGCTGCTGCCAAGAGAGGGCGAAACCCAGATCACCAAAGCGCTGGAGCGGCACCCCGGCCTGCGTGTCCGTCCGGTCGATCCGGCGACACTGGGCCTGGAACCCGGCTGGGCAACGCCGGACGGGGGTATTCGTCTCAGGCCGGATTACTGGCCCGACCGCGGCGGTATGGATGGATTTTACATGGCGGCCCTGACACTGGCCTGACCCTTCCGCGCCATGTGGAAAATCGCTGCGCGGGGTGTTTGGGCGGGTGACAGGTCTTGTCACGCGCAGTATGGTTGCGCCAATCGAACAAAGGACCGGCGCGCGCGACATGGATGATGCGACACTTGCCCGAAATGCGCTGATGAACAGGCTGGAACAGACCCGGTCGCATTTTCAGAACCGCCTTCAGGCGCGGCTGGCCGGGTTGGCGCGTCCGGTCACGGCCTTTGTGTCGCAACCGGAACCCAAAACCATCGGCTCGTTCGCCCGCGGTCAGCAATTGATGGCCGGAAATTTCCTGTTTGCCGGTTTTCTGGTCGAGGCGCCGGGGGCCTCGATCTGGAACATCACACGCCCCTCGCCGCCATTTGAGGCAGAGCTGCACGGCTTTGCCTGGCTGGACGATTTGGCGGCGGTGGGAGACAGCGCCGCACGCGATCTGGCCCAGGCCTGGCTGGTGGAGTGGATTGACCGTTTCGGGCGCGGCAAAGGCCCGGGCTGGGTGCCGGAACTGACCGGACGCCGGACAATCCGCTGGATCAACCACGCGATTTTTCTGTTGCAGGGACAGGACAAGGCCGCGTCCGACCGATATTTTCGCACTCTGGGACGGCAAACCCGGTTTCTGAGTAAACGCTGGTCGGGTGCCCGGCCCGGATTGCCGCGCTTTGAGGCCCTGACCGGCCTCATCTATGCCGGTATTGCGCTGGAGGGCCACAGCCATCTGGTGGTGCCGGCGGCGAAATCGCTGGCCGAGGAATGTGCCCGGCAGATCGATACCGACGGCGGCATTCCATCCCGCAATCCCGAAGAACTGATGGAGGCGTTTACCCTGCTGAACTGGTCGGCCAACGCCCTGAGTGAAACCGGGCAGATGCCGCTGCGCCAGCATTTGCTGGCGATTGAGCGTATCGCCCCGACCCTGCGCGCCCTGCGCCATGCCGATGGCGGGCTGGCCCGCTTTCACGGCGGTGGCCGCGGACAGGAAGGGCGGCTGGATCAGGCGCTGGCTTCCTCGGGCGTGCGGGCGACGGCAAACAGCGGTCTGGCGATGGGATATGCCCGCCTGTCCGCCGGACGAACCAGCGTGATCGTGGATGCCAGCGCCCCGCCGCGCGGCCGGTATTCGGTCAATGCCCATGCGTCAACTCTGGCGTTTGAACTGACCTCGGGGCGCCGGTCGATCATCGTTAATTGCGGATCGGGCGTGCAATTCGGCCCGGAATGGCGACGGGCCGGCCGGGCGACGCCGTCGCACAGCACATTGGCGGTAGACGGGTTTTCCTCGTCCCGGTTTGCCGGTCCTGGGGCGGCGATTGTGGGCGCGAATGACATGCTGGTCGATGCGCCGCAGGACGTCCGCATCCAGCAATCCTCGGGCCTTGACGGATCCTCGGTGCTGGCGACCCATGACGGTTATTCCACGACCCATGGATTGATGCACGTCAGGCGGCTGGACCTGTCCATTGACGGGCGGGATCTGGCCGGCGAGGACACTTTGGGCGCGTTGTCCGAGGCTGACCGGATCGTGTTTGAGGATTTGATGAACCGCACGCGCCTGCAAGGGGTGAAATACGCCCTGCGGTTTCATTTGCACCCGGATGTCGAGCCGGAAATCAATCTGGGCGGCACTGCGGTGTCAATGACCCTGAAAAGCGGCGAAGTCTGGGTGTTCCGCCATTCCGGCACCGCGCGCTTGACCCTTGAGGCCAGCGTTTATCTGGAAAGCGGCCGCCTGAAACCACGCGCGACAAAACAGATCGTTTTATCTGACACGGTCTTGGATTATTCCGGCCAGATCAAATGGACTCTGACCCGCGCGCAAGACGGCAAACGCCATGTGCGCGATATTGACAGCGACGAAACCTGACCGCGACCACAAAAGGACAGCCTGAACAT
>JAURMY010000038.1 GCA_030830465.1 Alphaproteobacteria bacterium | reverse complement strand
GCCTGGCGATCGCGGCGATGGGCCTGTCCGCATTCGGGCTTGGCACGGCACCGAACGGGCCGGTCATCCAGACCGGCGTTGCCCTGTTCATCTTGTCGGATTCCCTGCTGGCCGCAGACCGATTCAGGCCCGTCAGACAGGGCAGGCTGCAACCTGCCTTCCCCTATCTGGTCTGGATCACCTATGTCTTGGCGCAGGGCCTGATCGCCTATGGCCTGCTCCACGGCTGAAGAGCGGTCCGAAGCTGCGCGCCTGATCCCTCAGTGTGACATCAGGACCGGCACCTTGGCGCTGTTGATGGCGGAATTGGTGGTGCCGCCCCAAAGGTCTTCCAGAAACTTTGAATGCTCATAGGCCCCCATGATCAGGATGCCCGCCTTGTGGCGCTCGACCACATCCAGCAAGGTTGTCGCAACCGACCGTTTGACCTTGGGCACGATTTCCGCTTCGGCCTTGATTCCGTGGGTCGCCAGATGGGCGCTTAGCCGGTCCAGCTTTTGCAAGACCTCCGCCGTGCCCTCGCCGACGGAAACCAGTGTCACCTCGGACTTGCTGGCCAGAATGTCCAAGGCGTCGGCCATGGCCCGGGCTGCGGATTTGCCGCCGTCCCATGCCAGCACAGCCTTGTCGTTCAGCACGGTGTCGGGCAATTCGGCGGGCACCACCAGAACCGGACGGCCGCTGTTCAGCGCGATCACATCCGGGTGCGGCACCAGATTGCGGTTTTCCCGCGTGCCGTCATATTGGCCGATCAGGATAATGTCATAGGTCCGCGCCAACTCCATCAGGGAATAATCGACATCACCGCCGGTTTCGATCCAATGCACCTTGTCACCCTCGGGCTTGCCGAGCGCATCCAGAAATGCAGCGTGAATGGCGTTGCGCCGGTCCTTTTCAACGCCCGCAATCACACCGGTCAGTTCGGCAGAGGCATAGGGTTTCAGCGAAATACTGACCTCGCTCGGCGCATAGGTCAGCGCGCCCGTGACATGCGCATCGTATTTCTCCGCCATGCGCCGCGCCAGCGCCGCTGCGGCACAGGCGCTTTTGGACCCGCTGAATGCCACCAGAATATTTTTGATCGCCATGATGCCCTCCGTTTCAAGACAGGACAAGAATAGGCCCTGGCGCAGGCCGTGCCTTGATTTGTGTCAATTGCAACAATCAAATCGAAAAACACGATTTTCCCTTTTCCTTGGACCCGCCAGCCATTAGGTGGGAAGGGCAGCGCCGCACCAGCCACAGGAACGCCGATGTCGTTTTTCTCAAAGCTCAAAAACCGCATGTTCAAATCCGCGACCAAACTGGATGAGGGGCTTGATGCAATTGTGGAAGAGGGCGGCGAAACCGAGGGAACGCCCGATGCGCCCCCGCCACAAGACCCAAAGCCCGCATCAGAGCCGCCGGCGGCTGTACATGCCCCGACCGAACCCGCTGCGGCCCCGGCCCCGGTCGCGCGCCCGGAATCGGCCGCGCCCCCCACACCCGCCATCGATGTCGCACCTTCAGAAACGGCAGAGCCCCCGGCCGCCGCCAAACCGGGTCTGCTTGGCCGCCTGATCGGCCGCGCGGGGCCTGAAAAAACCGTCCGCCGCACGCTCGACGATGCGATGTTGCAAAGCCTCGAAGAATTGCTGATCGCCTCGGATATGGGGGTGGAAACCGCCCTGCGTGTCACCGCCAATATCGCAGAAGGCCGGTTTGGCAAAAAACTGTCCGCCGAGGACATCAAATCCCTTCTGGCCGCGGAAATCGCCCGCATCATGGAACCGGTTGCCAAACCGATGCCGCTCTATGCCAAACGCCCGCAAGTCGTGCTGGTGGTCGGGGTGAACGGCTCTGGCAAGACCACGACGATCGGCAAATTGGCCAGCCAGTTTCGCGCCGCCGGAAAATCCGTGGTGATCGCGGCAGGCGATACGTTTCGCGCCGCGGCGGTTGAACAGTTGCAGGTCTGGGGCAGCCGGGCCGGTGTCCCGGTCCTGACAGCGCCCGAAGGCTCCGATCCTGCCAGCCTGGCCTTTGACGCCATGACCCAGGCGGAAAAAGACGGGGCTGATCTGCTGTTGATCGATACCGCCGGCCGGCTGCAAAACCGTCAGGACCTGATGGAGGAACTCGCCAAGATCGTGCGGGTGATCCGCAAGAAAGACGCCACCGCCCCGCACAACACCCTGCTGGTGCTTGACGCCACCACCGGCCAGAACGCCCTGCTGCAGGTCGAAATCTTCCGCAAGATTGCCGATGTCTCCGGCCTTGTCATGACCAAACTGGACGGCACCGCCAAAGGCGGCGTGCTGGTGGCCCTTGCCGACAAATTCGGCCTGCCCATTCACGCCATCGGCATCGGAGAACAGATCGACGATCTGCAAGCCTTTGAGCCGCAGGATTTCGCCCGCGCCCTGACGGGCCTTTCCTGATGCCCCAAACACCTTCTTTTGGCCCGAAATATCCTGGGGGGTCGCAGGGGGGCAAAGCCCCCCCGCCCAAGGTTGCGGCAGCGGTGCACCCGTTCGGATGAGCGCCTGGCTGATATCCCTGGAAGGCACCGAGGCGGGCCGCCACCTGGCGATGGCGCTTGCGCTCTTGGCGGCGGTGCTGCACGCGGCATTCGGGGCCTTGCAAAAAGGCCGCCACGATCCCTGGATCACCCGCGGGGCCATCGACGCCTTCTATGGCCTGATCGCTTTGCCGCTGGTCTTGTTTGTCGTGCCCTTTCCCGAACCCCATATGTGGCCGATTTTCGCCGGCGCCTTCGTCATCCATGTCACCTATAAACTGTTGCAGGCCCGGGCCTATACGCTGGGCGCCTATACCGTCGTTTATCCGGTCGTGCGCGGGACCGGCCCCTTGATCACAGTCATGGCCGCAGGCCTTGTCTTTCAGGAACATTTCGCCGCCCTGCAATGGCTTGGCGTGCTGGTTCTGGTCAGCGGGATTTTCGGCCTGGCGATTTACAACCTGGTCAAGACACAT
>JAURMY010000286.1 GCA_030830465.1 Alphaproteobacteria bacterium | reverse complement strand
GTCCGCGCATGATATCCAGCAGGGTCCGCGCGGCCACAGCACCGTGCGGACGCGACGCATGCGCTTGAAAAAGACACATGTAGACATCGGCATTCGGCGGGATTGTCGCCCTTAATCAAGTGCTTGACGCAGAAACAGCGGCCGAGATCGTCGGTATTTTCACCGAGGTGGTGATCGCCCCCGGTGCCACGGATGCGGCAAAAGACATCTTCGCCGCGAAAAAGAATTTGCGCCTGTTGACGACCGGCGGCTTGCCGGACGTCACCGCCAAGGGACGCACATGGCGGCAGGTTGCCGGCGGCTATCTGGTGCAGGACCGGGACAACGGGCGCTTGCAGCAAAGCGATCTGAAAGTGGTGACAAAGCGCGCCCCGACCGCGGCGGAACTGGCCGATATGCTGTTTGCCTGGCGGGTTGCCAAACATGTGAAATCCAACGCGATCGTTTATGTCAAAGACCTTGCCACGGTCGGGATCGGCGCCGGCCAGATGAGCCGGGTAGACTCGGCCCGCATCGCCGCGCGCAAGTCACAGGACATGGCCGAAGCCCTGGGCCTGCCGCACCCCCTGACCAAAGGCTCGGTCGTTGCTTCCGATGCGTTTTTTCCTTTCGCCGACGGCTTGCTCAGCGCTGCCGAGGCGGGGGCGACGGCGGTGATCCAGCCGGGCGGCTCCATGCGCGACGACGCGGTGATCAAAGCTGCCGACGAAGCCGGGCTTGCGATGGTGTTCACCGGAATGCGGCATTTCCGCCATTGAACCGGCACCGGAAAGGAAACCACAAATGAACCGGGTTCTGGCAGCCGCCTTGGCGATCTTCCTTCTGGACCAGCTGTCCAAGCTGGCGGTCGTGCAGTGGCTGGGGCTGAAAACCATTGGTTCCTTTGCCGTTTTTCCCCCGTTTCTGACCTTCCAGATGGCATGGAACCGGGGGGTGAATTTCGGTCTGTTTTCCAATGACGCAGAGTTCATGCGCTGGCTTTTGGCCGGACTGGCCGTCGCGGTTTCGGTCTGGCTGTTGCGCTGGGCGCGGCAGTTGAAACACTGGTCCGGCTGGCTGTCGGCGGGGCTGGTGATTGGCGGGGCGATGGGAAATGCGATGGACCGGGTGGTATATGGTGCGGTTGCCGACTTTTTGAACATGTCCTGTTGTGGCCTGAACAACCCATATGCCTTTAATATCGCCGATATTGCGATCTTTGCGGGTGCATTCGGGGTTGTGCTGTTTTCCAATAAGCATGACAACAAAGGGTGACGGCGCAAGAATTCTGCGTTAAACCGTTTGAAGGGGCTCTGGAGGAGCATATGACCACGCTTAAACCGTTCATCATTCTGGTTCTTGCAGCCGGGGTTGTCCTGTCCGCCTGTGACCGGAAGAACAGCAAATTGATGAACCTGCGCGCGTCTGGCTATGGGCCGGATGAATTCGCGATCCTTCCGACCAAGCCGCTGGAAGCGCCCAAGAATTTCGCAACCTTGCCTGATCCGACCCCCGGTGGCACCAACCTGGCCGATGTTCACCCCGCCGAAGAAGCCGCCGCCGCCTTGGGCGGCAGTGCGAAGGCCGTCAATCGCACGGGTATTCCGGCCAGCGATTCCGGCGTGATTGCGGTGGCGACGCGCTATGGCGTGGCCCAGGACATCCGCGCGACACTGGCAGCGGACGATCAGGTTTACCGCTCCAAGCACCGCGGCAAACTGTTGGAGCGCCTGTTTGGCAACACGGTTTACTTCAACGCCTATGAACCCCTGTCGCTTGACCGTTACGCGGAATTGCTGCGCCTGCGCCGGGCCGGTGTGAAAACCCCGGCGGCCCCGCCGGAACCCAAGAAATAACCGACAGATGAGACCGGTCTGATGATCCGAAACCGGTGTCTGCGCCCCTTGGGCCGCCGTCACCGTGTCGCCGTGCCGCGGTTTTTCATACAAAGCCTGCTGACCGCGATTTTGGCGCTGTTTTGGGTGCAGGATCTGTTCGCGGCGGAGAATGTCACCACCTTTACCCTGCCAAACGGATTGTTCGTGGTGGTGATTGAGGATCACCGCGCGCCGGTTGTGACCCATATGGTCTGGTACAAGGTCGGTTCTGCGGATGAAATGCCGGGCAAGTCCGGCATCGCGCATTTTCTGGAACATCTGATGTTCAAGGGCACAAAGGCCTTTGGTCCGGGTGTGTTTTCGCAAACGGTCACCGACAATGGCGGTTCCGAAAACGCCTTCACGTCGTTTGACTATACCGCCTATTATCAACGGGTCGCCTCGGGTCGGCTCAGCCTGATGATGCAGATGGAAAGCGACCGCATGCGTGGGTTGATCCTGTCAGAACAGGATGTGGAAACCGAACGCAACGTGGTGCTGGAGGAACGCAACAACCGCACCGACAGCAACCCGGGCGCGCTTTTGGCGGAACAGCGTCTGGCGGCGCAATATATGAACCACGGCTACGGCATTCCGATCGTCGGCTGGAAACATGAAATCGAGGCTTTGAATCGCGCCGACGCGCTGGCGTTTTACCAGAAATATTATGCGCCGAACAACGCGGTTCTGATCGTGGCGGGCGATGTTGATCCGTTCATCCTGCGCTATCTGGCGCATAAATATTACGGTCCCGTCGCCCCCACAGCTGACCTTTCGCCGCGCGTTCGCCCGAAAGAGCCGCCGCAACTGGCCGCAAGGCGGCTGGTTCTAAGCGATGCGCGGGTTTCCCAGCCCTATGTGATCCGGACCTATCTGGCGCCCGAACGGAATGCCGGTGACCAGAAACAGGCGGCGGCGCTGCAAATTCTGGCCGAACTTCTGGGCGGCAGCGGCGTCACCTCGGTGATGGGGCAGAATCTGGTTCTGGGGCAGAAAGTGGCGTTGCAGGCCTCGGCGTTTTACGACGGGCTGGCGTTGGATCAATCGGTTTTTGGCGTGTTCATCGTGCCTGCCGAAGGCACCGATATTCAGACCGCCGAAGATGCCATGGACGCGGTCATCACCGAGTTTTTGAAGACCGGCGTTGATGCGGCGCATCTGGCGCGGATCAAGACCCAGATTGCCGCCTCTGAAATTTATGCGCGCGACAGCCAGCAAGGCACAGCCCGCCGTTATGGCGAGGGCCTGACATCGGGCCTGACGGTTGCGGATATCGAGGCCTGGCCTGCTATTCTGCAAAGCGTCACCGCTGAGGATATTCTGGCCGCTGCAAATTCGGTATTTGACCGGCGCAAATCCGTGACCGGATGGCTGGCCCGCGCCCCCGAACCAGAGCAGGGCAAACCATGATTCGACTGCTGGCCCTGTTCCTGATTGCCTGTCTGACCGCCTTTCCCGCGCGGGCGGAACTGAATGTTCAGATGGTGACCTCACCGGGCGGGATTCGCGCCTGGCTGGTTGAGGAAAAGTCGATCCCCTTTGTTGCGCTTGAGATCGGTTTCAAAGGCGGCACCAGCCTTGATGCACCGGGCAAGCGCGGGGCGATCTATATGATGTCGGGGCTGTTGGAGGAAGGCGCCGGCGATCTGGATTCCACCGCCTTTGCCCAACAATCCGAAGCCCTTGCCGCCAGTTTTGCCTTTGATGCCCATGGCGACGCCCTGAGCGTGTCAGCGACCTTTTTGACCGAAAACCGCGATCAGGCCGTGGAACTGTTGCGCAAAGCCATTCAAGAGCCGCGCTTTGATCCATCAGCCATCGACCGCCTGCGCGCTCAGATCATTTCGATCATCGCATCAGACCAGAAAGACCCCGAGGAACTGGCCTCGGCGGCGTTTCGCAAACAGGCCTTTGGCGACCATCCCTATGGCAGCTCCTCGACCGGCACCGATGTCAGCGTGAACCGCCTGTCACGCGAGGACATGATCGAGGCCTATCACGCAACGATGGCGCGCGACCGCATGTTCGTGGCGGCGGTCGGGGATATTTCGGCGGCTGAGCTGGGTTTGCTGCTGGATCATCTGTTGGGGGCGTTGCCGGAAACCGGCGCGCCGTTTCCGCCGCGTGCCGCGCTGACGCTGACCGGCGGGCTGACGGTGATTGACAATCCCGGGCCGCAATCGGTGGCGCTGTTTGGCCATGAAGGGATCAAACGCGACGATCCGGATTTCTTTGCCGCCTATGTGATGAACCATGTTCTGGGGTCCGGCAGCCGGTCGCGACTGACCGAGGAAGTGCGCGAAAAGCGCGGGCTGACCTATGGGATTTACACCTGGCTGGCCAGTTATGATCTGGCTGAACTGATCCAGGGCAGCGTGTCTTCGTCCAACGACCGGATCGCCGCCGCGCTTGAGGTGGTGAAATCCGAATGGCAGCGCATGGCCCGGGACGGCGTGACAGATGCGGAACTGACGGCCGCCAAAACCTATCTGACCGGTGCCTATCCCTTGCGGTTTGACGGCAATGGGCGGATTGCGAATATCCTGCTGAACATGCAACTGGACGGCCTGCC
>JAURMY010000037.1 GCA_030830465.1 Alphaproteobacteria bacterium | reverse complement strand
TGAGGAAGATATCGAGGATGATACCGGGGTTTCCGTCCGCATTCCGCTGGACGAAAAGGGCGCCGATATCCTGTTGATCACGCCCTCGGCCGATTTTTTCGCCGAACCGCATATCGAAGGGCTGATCGGTTACGCCAAGGTGTTCCATCAGGCCGGTGTCAGCTGGACCGTATCGTCCTATGCGTCCGAGGCTGCGAATTTCGGCCTGTTCATCGGGTCTTATGAAAACATGCGCGAAGTGTCTTTGCGCATCCGCAAGGCGGCGCAGGATCTTGGCGTGAAGCGGATCGTTTTCGGTGAATGCGGCCATGCCTGGCGGGTGGCCTACAGCTTTCTCAACACGCTGGCCGGGCCGTTTGATTTTCTGGATCAGAACTATCCGATCCCCCAGCATATGCTGGAATTCACCCATGGCATGATCGAACGGGGCGAGTTGAAGTTCGACAAGTCCAAGAATGACCATATCCGCCTGACCTTCCACGACAGTTGCAACGTTGCGCGGGGCAGCCGGATGGGCGATATGCCGGGCGGTCAGTTCGAAATCCCGCGCGCGGTTCTGCGGGCGGTCTGCAACAATTATTTCGACATGGATCGCGATACGATCATGGAAAGCACGGTCTGTTGCGGCGGCGGCGGCGGGTTGCTGACAGACGAGTTGATGGATCTCAGAACCAAGGGCGCCAGCCCGCGCATGAAAGCGCTGAAACAGGTGACCGAGGATCACGGCGTCACCCATATGGCGGCGATCTGCGCGATCTGCAAAACCCAGTTTTCCAAAGTGATGCCCAAGTTCGGCTATGACATGGATTCCATCCTGTCGGTGCACCAACTGGTATCAAACGCAATCATCCTGGATGGTCAGGAAACCGATGACGCCGAGGCGGAGGATTAATCCCATGAGCACGCAAGCACCCACTTTCCGTCGTTTCAAAGAAGGCGAGATGCCCGAGGACTGGGATCTGGAAGACAAGATTTTCACCCAGGATAAATCCTATAAGTGCCCGACATATATCGCGAAAACACCGCCGTGCCAGGGGTCCTGCCCCTCGGGTCACGAGATTCGGGGCTGGCTGGCGATTGCGCGCGGCATGGACAAGCCGCCCGTTGCCGACATGAAATGGCAGGAATATGCCTTCCAGCGGATGGTGGATGCGAACCCCTTCCCGGCAACCATGGGCCGGGTCTGCCCGGCGCCCTGTGAGAGCGGCTGTAACCGCAATGAGGTTGACGATTACGTCGGCATCAATGCGGTTGAGCAATATGTCGGCGATTGGGCGAATGAGAATGACATCGGCATGGTGGCGGCCGGGGCGGATACGGGCCGCAAGATTGCGGTCATCGGCGGCGGTCCTGCCGGTCTGTCGGCGGCTTATTTCCTGCGCCGTCAGGGCCATGGCGTGACATTGTTTGAGGCCAATGAATATCTGGGCGGGATGATGCGCTATGGCATTCCCGGCTACCGCACCCCGCGCGGGATGCTGGACAAGGAAATCGGCCGGATCACCGCGATGGGTGTGGATGTTCATCTGAACACCCGCGTTGGCAAGGACATCACGATTGAAAAGCTGGAAGAAAGCTTTGATGCGATCTTTTGGGCGATGGGGGCGCAAAACGGCCGCCCGCTGCCGATCCCCGGCTGGGAAGATACAGATAACTGCATCAACGGCATCGAGTTTCTGGACGCGTTCAACAACGGTTATGTTCTGGGCACGGCGCAGAATGTGGTGGTTGTCGGCGGTGGCGACACCTCGATTGACGTGGCCTCGGTTGCGCGACGTCTGGGCCATATCACCCATGTGGCCGAAACCGATCATGCGGACGGCACGCTGATCGACTTTACCGCCAAGGATGTGGCCGGATCGGTGGTGCGTGAGGGCATGAAAGCAACGCTGACCTCACTGTTCCCGATTGAAAAGATGACCGCCGCCGCGCATGAGCGTGAAGATGCCAAGCGCGAAGGCGTGGACATCAAGGGCGGCGTCATGCCGCTTGAGGTGATCAAAGGGTCCGACGGGCGGGCGGTTGGCCTGCGGATGTGCGAATGCGTGATGAAGGGCAATGTGCCGGAAAAGGTCGAAGGCACCGAATTTGTGCTTGAGGCCGACATCATCATCGCCGCCATCGGCCAGTCCGGCGATCTGACCGGGGTTGAGGCGCTGGACAATGGTCGCGGCTTTATCGACGTCGAGGCCGGTTACAAGGTCAAAGGTCAGGGCAAGCATTTCGCCGGCGGCGACATCATCCGCCCGCATCTGCTGACCACCGCCATCGGGCAGGGCCGGATTGCGGCTGAAACCATCACCGATTATCTGGATGACGGCGATATCGAAAAGCGCCCCAAGGTGGATGTCAGCCATTTCAATTTGCTGGCGGAACTGCACCGTCGCGGCAAGGAACTGGACGCCTATGATCACACGCAGGTCCGTGGCACCAACAAGGCGAAATTCGCGATCCACAACTACGAGGACCGTTCCGGCACCCAGATCATTCCGCACACGGAACTGTTCAAAGGCCATTTCAACTTTGTCGAACGCGGCAAGCGAAACGAGGTGCATATCGAGGGCGACGCGGTTCTGGGCAACTTTGAGGAACGCATCATCGCCTATTCGGAAGAACAGGCCAAGAAAGAGGGCGAGCGGTGCATGTCCTGCGGCATGTGCTTTGAATGCGACAACTGCGTCATCTATTGCCCGCAGGACGCGGTGTTCCGCCTGCCCAAGGCTGACCGGACCGTGGGTCGCTATGTCGATACGGACTACACCCGTTGCATCGGCTGCCATATCTGCGCCGATGTCTGCCCGACGGGTTTCATCAAGATGGGCCTTGGGGAGTAACAATGCGACGTCTGCTGGCAGCGGTTCTGTTCACATCTGCCCTGATCGGGTCGGCCGCTTTCGCGGGCGATCTGGGGCCGGTTATTCCCAAGGCGACGGGTGCACCGCATCCCGAAGGCAATCTTTTCATGCGCATCAACCACATGCGTCTGATGGTGCACGACCGGGACATGACTGTGCATGATGGCGACCGGCAGGTGAAATACAGCCTGAAGGCCTGTGTGGAATGCCACGCGGTCAACGGGGACGACGCCCAGCCCGTCGCGGTGACGGATGAGAAACATTTCTGCCGGGTGTGCCATGACTATGCAGCGGTCAAGATCGACTGTTTTGAATGCCACAACTCCAAGCCGGAGATGACATCGACGGCCATGCTGAAACCGGCGCTGCCCGACAGCACCGAAATCGCGGCCTATCTCAAGGAGGCGGGCGAATGAAGCTGCCAGCGCTCAAATTCAGCAAGCCGCCAAGCGAGATGAACCGGCGGGATTTCCTGCGCG
>JAURMY010000285.1 GCA_030830465.1 Alphaproteobacteria bacterium | reverse complement strand
GCCAATTGCGGTTTACCCGGCGCAAATTGCATGACCTAACGCATTGAAATCTTTGATTTCAGGCAGCGTTTGGTGATTCAGGTTGAACGCGGTCCGCGCGAGCGTTGCGGGCAGTCAAATCATCCCGGCGCGCACGCTTAACACCTCTGCCAGAACGCTGACCGCCAGCGTGCGGGCATCGCGGGCCGAGGGCACCAGTCCGATCGGTCCCTTCAGCCGCGCCAATTGCGCCTCGCTGACGCCCAATGACCGGATTTCCGCCAGCCGGTTGTCGCGGGCCCGCTGGCTGCCCTGTGCGCCGATATAAAAGGCGCGGCTGTCAAGCGCCTGTTTCAGGATTGGCGGCTCCCATTCATGGTCGTGAAAGAACAACAGAACCGCCGACCAGGGATCGGGCTGGATGTCCTTGGGCAGTTTCGCGGTTTTCAGGTGGCGGGTTGTCGCCCCGGTTTGCCGGCCGGTGGCCAGAGTTTCGGCGTCCGGTGACAGCAACAGACCGGGATAGCCCGCCGATTGCACAAGGGCGGTGAAGGTGCTGGCCTCGGGCCCTTTTCCAAACACATAGAAAAAGATTTCGGGCAGGAACCGCACCTGAAACAACGAGCCGGCAAAACCCGTTTCACCCTGATCGCGCAGCGTCAGCCCGCCGCTGTTGGGGTCAATCACCAGGGTGCAGGCGCTGCGGTTTTTCTGTTTGCGCGACAGGCCGGCCAACACCGCCTTGTCCGGGCGCGGCACCAGAAGAATATCAAGCCCGCCGCCGCAGGGCAGTTGAATATCAATGAAGGGCGAGCCGCGCCCATAGCGCAACCGGATCGGGCGGCCGGAGGCCAGCGCCGTTTCGGCATGCAGGCCAAGATCGGATTCAATACAGCCCGATGACAGGGTGCCGACCCGCCGTTTTTCCCCAAACAGGGCCATGACGGCGCCGACCGGCCGGTAAGACGGACCTTCAACACCGGTGATCACAGCCAGAACGCCCTCCTGCGTGGCGCCGGACAGGGCTTCGATCGGGTCTTCCATGTAGTTCATGTTCCTATTTGATCGGCGGGCGCGGCAGGCTCATCACACCTTCCTGCATCGTCAGGACGTGATCCAGCGACACCCAGTCAGTCAGGTCGGGGTGGTCCGGGTGGGGTGAAGTGTGGCGTTTATAAGGGCTGGTCAGGGCTTGGGTAACACCGAACTGCACGTCAGAGTCCAGATGTTCATCATCATCGGCGTAAATCTGGGTGATCAGGGTTTTGAACCCCTCTTTATAGGCCAGAACATGCACATGCGCCGGGCGATAGGGGTGCCGGTTCTGCGCGTCAAGCAGCCGCCCGACCACCGTATCGGTGGGAATCGGATAGCCCGAGGGGCGGATGGTCCGAAACCAGATGCGCCCGTCCGCATCACTTGTGAATGTGCCGCGCAGGTTATAGTCGGCCTGATCCTTGTCCTGATTTTCATAAAGCCCGACGGGGGAGGCATGCCAGATATCGGCCTTGGCCCCGGCAATCGGCGCGCCGCTGGCGTCCTGAAAACGGAAGCTCACGAACATCGGCAAACCTTCGGTTTCCGACCGCAGGATCGTGCCGCCGTTTTCCACCATGGGGGAATTCATCCGCCAAAACGGCCCCAGCGTGTTTTGCGAGGTTTCCGGCTCTGTCGCGTCAGTGTTGTTCATCAGGCAGACCAGCGCGGAAACACCAAGGGAGCCGGCCATCAGAACCGCCTCGTTATGGGTGTCGTTGGTGGCTTTGCCGATGTCGTTCAAAAGCGCGGTTGCGGCGCGAAACTCTACTTCGGTCAGCTTGGTGTCGCGCACAAAACCGTGCAAATGGCTGACCAGCGACAGCATGATCTCGCGCAACCTTGGATCGGTGGTCTGCTGCATGACCTTCAGCGTTGCCTTGGTCACATCATCGGTGGTTCGGATCATCTTGGACTCCCGGTTTCCGCCAGATTACGCGGACAGCAGGCTGCCCATGCGCCGCATCGCCAGCGCGTAACCTTCGATGCCAAAGCCCGCCATCACCGCATCAGCGCGCAGGCTGACATAGGAATGGTGGCGAAACGACTCGCGTTTGTGGACTTGCGAGATATGCACCTCGATCACCGGGCCGTCAAAGGTGTTCAGTGCATCCAGAACCGCAACCGAAGTGTGGGTCAGCGCCGCTGGATTGATGATGATACCGGCGGCCAGTTCGCGGGCTTCGTGGATCCAGTCAACGATCTGGCCCTCCCAGTTGGACTGCAACAGTTTGACCTCCAGACCGGTCTGCTTGCCCACGGCCGTACAATTCCGCGCAACATCGTCCAGCGTGTCGTGGCCATAGATTTCGGGCTGCCGTTTGCCCAAAAGGTTCAGGTTGGGGCCGTTCAGGATATAAATCAGTTTGCTCATCAGATCGCGCCTTTGGGTTCATTCCGGTGCTTTTGGCACAATACCGCCAATAAGCGCCAGTAACAGCGGTTTTCTTGCGACAGATGCCTTATGCGGTCAGCAGCCACAGTACGAAACTGATCGATGGAAATGACAGAACGGTCATCACCAGCATCGCCAGGGCCGCCGGACCCTGCTGGCCGTACTGACGCGCCAGAATGGGGTAAAATCCCATGGCGGGCATGGCCGCCATCAGGATTGCGGCCTGAACCAGCATCGGGTCGGCCAAAGGCGCGCCCAGAACGGCCATCGCCGCCAGACCGCCCGCCACCGCCAGCGGATGCAACAGCAACTTGCCAAGGGCCACATCGACCACCCGCCGGTTCAGTGCCCCAAAGGGCAGGCCGGCCAGGGTTCCGCCGATGACAATCAGCGAAACCGCCGAACTTGAGGCCCCGATCAGCTTGACCGGTGCAGACACAAAAGCAGGCAGGGTAAAGCCGGTAACAGACACGGCAAGACCCGCCGCCAATGCCAGAATGATCGGGTTCGTCATCAGCCGCCGCGCGATCTTGCGCGCGACCTGGCGGGCGATCAAACCGTCGTTTGTGGCGCGCTCGGCCAGGACCAGAATCATCGGGATCATCACCAGATTTTCAACGATCATATTCATCGCAAGCGCTTTGGCCGCGATGTCAGGCAGGGCCATCAACAGGATCGGATAGCCGACGAAACCGCTGTTGGAGCAGGTCATGCCGGTCGCCTGAAAGGTGCTGGCGATGGGGTCCAGACCTGCGGTTTTGCGGCTCCAGCCATATCCAAAGGCAAAGACCGCAAGCGATCCGATCAGATAGGCACCGACATATCCGGGGATGAAAACCTCGGCCAGCGACCGGCTGGCGACGGCATTGAAGATCAGTGCGGGCAGCGCAAGATTGACGATATATTTCCCCAGAACCGCCAGATCGCCGTCGGAAAACAGACCCCAGATGACGGTCAGATATCCCAGCGCGATCAGCGCGAAAATCACCCCGGTGATTGAAAGAATGTCCAGCATCAGCCGCCTTCATCTGGCGCAGGCCCGTCCTGCGCCGGCGGTATCAAGACGGTGAATTCGACCCAAGGCAAGGGCCGTATAGGGTTTCGTTATGACCACAGCCAAGTTTGAATTTCGCGGCTGTCTTACGCTCCGCGAAATCCTTTCAGCGCTTGCAACAGGCCCCGGCTGGTCGGATCGCTTTGCGTGGCAGGGTCGCCGCGCACCGCGCCTTCCATTTCGCGCGCAAGTGACTTGCCAAGTTCCACGCCGAACTGGTCAAAGGCATTGATGTTCCAGATCGCCGCTTCGCAAAAGACGCGGTGTTCGTAGAGCGCAACAATCTGGCCCAGTGTGAAAGGCGTCAGCATCGGATAGGCCAGCGTCACCGAAGGGCGGTTGCCGGGAAAGCTGCGGTGAGGCGCGATCCGGGCAGCCTCGGCTTCCGTCAGGCCTTCGGCGCGGGCCAGGGCGCGGGCCTCGTCCGTTGTGCGCCCGGTCATCAGGGCCTTGGACTGGGCCAGGCAATTCGCCACCAGCAGGTCATGATGATGCCCAAGGTTGGGTTCATGGCCGCGCGCCGCGATCAGGAATTCGGCGGGTACGATCCGGGTCCCCTGATGCAGCAATTGATAAAAAGCATGCTGGCCATTGGTGCCCGGCTCGCCCCAAACGATGGGGCCGGTTTCCTGGGCCGGGTTGGCTCCGTCAAGCGTGACCGACTTGCCGTTGCTCTCCATATCCAGTTGCTGCAGATAGGCCGGCAACCGCGCCAGCCGCTGGTCATAGGGCAGCACCGCGCGGGTTGGATAGCCGCAGATATTGTTGTGCCAGATACCGGTCAGCGCCAGCAAAACCGGCAGGTTTTGGGCAAAGGGGGCGGTCTGAAAATGCCGGTCCATCGCTGCGGCCCCGTCCAGCATCCGCGCGAAATTATCCGGCCCAACGGCCAGCATCACCGGCAGGCCGACAGGCCCCCACATTGAATAGCGCCCGCCGATATAGTCGCCGAAACCAAACACCCGCGCCGGGTCGATCCCAAAGGCGGCGGTCTTGTCCGTGGCACTGGAAACCGCCGCCAGATGGCGCGGGGCCGCATCGCCCAAAGCCTTTTCCAGCCAGCGAATGCAGCTTTGGGCATTGGTCATGGTTTCAATCGTCGTGAAGGTCTTTGACGCGATGATCACAAGGGTGCGCTGCGGGTTCAGCGGCCTAAGGGTGTCGGCCAGATGCGCCCCATCCACGTTTGAGACGAAATGCGTGCGCGGACCGTCGTGATAGGGCGACAGGGCAAGGGTCGCCATCACCGGCCCAAGGTCCGATCCGCCGATGCCGATGTTGATGACATCGGAAAAAGGGTTGCCGTCGGTGGCGGCGATCCTGCCGGACCGGATTCCCTCGGCAAACTGCCGCATAGCCGCCAAAGTGGCGTGGATTTCAGTCTGGATCGCCTCCAGGCCCACAGGCACCGGCGCCGCGGCGGGCCGGCGCAGGGCGGTGTGCAACACAGCGCGATCCTCGGTTCGGTTGATCCGGTCGCCCCGGAACATGGCGTCGCGCTTTTCCGCAAGGCCCGCACCGGTCGCAAGGTCCAGCAAATGCTGCAACCCGGCCGCGTCGATATTGGTTTTGGAATAGTCCAGCAACAGGTCGTTTGACGCCGCCGAAAAGGCGGTGAACCGGTCGGGGTCGTCAAACAACGTCTGTATCCTGCGCCCCTTGACGGTGGCGTGGTGGCGTTTCAGGGCTGTCCAAACTGTCTGCATCAGGCCTTTCCCAAGCGGCTGGCACTGGCGGCGAGGGCTTGAATTTCGTCCCATTTGCCGTCTTGCACAAGTGGTTTCGGGGCGACCCAACTGCCCCCGGCACACAGAACATTCGGCAGCGCCAGATAAGACAGCGCATTGGCCGGGTTGATCCCGCCGGTCGGACAGAAAGCGATTTGCGGCAGCGGCGCGCCCAAAGCTTTCAACACCGGTGCGCCGCCGATATTTTCCGCCGGGAAGAATTTAAACATGTCATAGCCGCGCTCCAGCAGGCGCATCGCCTCAGAGGCGGTTGCGGCACCTGGCAGCAGGGGCAGGTTTGCGGCCTCGCAGGCCGCCAGAAGGGCATCCGTGGCGCCGGGCGACACCGCAAATTTCGCCCCTGCCGCCTTGGCCG
>JAURMY010000284.1 GCA_030830465.1 Alphaproteobacteria bacterium | reverse complement strand
TCTGCCGCCGTTTTCTTTTGCCCCTCAGCCCCGGGTCAGGCGGCGGCGCGCAGGTCCAGCATCTGCCGCGCCTGCGCGGCTGTGGCGACCGGGCGTTCATATTCGGCGCACAGGGCCGCTGTGCGGGCCACCAGCGCCGCATTGGACGGCGCCAGTTCATTGCGGTTCAGCCGGATATTATCCTCAAGCCCGGTGCGGCAATGCCCGCCCGCCGCGATGCACCATTCATTCACGGTGATCTGCCCGGCCCCGATCCCCGCCGCGCACCAATCCGCATCGGGGCAAAGCCGGTTCAGGGTTTTCACATAGAAATCAAAGACATCCTTATCGACCGGCATGGCATTTTTTACCCCCATGACGAATTGCACATAAAGCCGCCCCAACAGCCGCCCGTCCGCTTTCATCTTCGCGGCCTGAAAGATATGGCTCAAATCAAAAGCTTCGATTTCGGGCTTCACCTCATATTGGCGCATCTCACCGGCCAGCCAGTCCACCAGATCGGGGGGATTTTCGTAAACCCGCGTCGGAAAATTGTTCGACCCGACCGTCAGCGACGCCATGTCAGGACGCAGCGGCAGCATACCGCCCCGCGCCGCACCGGCACCCGACCGGCCGCCGGTTGAAAACTGCACGATCATGCCCGGACAATGGCGCAACAGCCCCTCTTGCAGGCGGGCGAAGCGTTCAGGATCAGAGGTGGATGTGCCATCCTCCATCCGCACATGGCAATGGGCGATGCTGGCCCCTGCCTCAAACGCCGCCTGGGTGCTTTCGATCTGTTCGGAAATCGTGATCGGCACCGCCGGGTTATCCGCCTTGGTGGGCACGGAACCGGTGATCGCCACGCAAATGATACAGGGTTTGGTCATGTCATGTCCTTTGTTTGGCGCGGATAATGCCAAGCCTTGACAGGCGGCGCCACTGGAATTCGCCCTCGTCAAGGCCCTGGGCAGGGTATAAAAGAGCCGCAGTTTCGACAGAAAGCCTTAGGACAGCCTGTTCAGCCTGCCCAAACAGAACCAAGGACTCCCGAGATGTTCGACGAATTGCGCGCCGCCCTTCACGCCACGTCGCTTGTCGGCCTGGCCCTAGCGGCGTCGATGCTGGTGCCCGGAGTGGTCGATTTGATGGCGGACCACCCGGCCTGGATCGATTTCATCGCCTGCGCCGCCCTGACCGGCATTTTCTGGTTGCTGATCGCGATTTCAACGGCGAACCGGCCGGTGCGGTTTTCCCGGCGTTTCGGCATTATTCTGGTCAATATGCTGTGGTGGGTCCTGCCTTTGGCAACCGTCGCCCCCCTGATGTACGGCCCCGCCGGCCTGAGCCTAGCCAACGCCCTGTTTGAGACCGTTTCCGGGTTCACCACGACGGGATCAACCGTCATCACCGGACTGGATTCGCTGGACCCCGGCACGCTGGTCTGGCGCTCAATGATCCAGTGGTTCGGCGGGTTGGGCATCCTGTCGGTCGGCCTGTTGCTGCTGCCGTTCCTGAAGGTCGGCGGCTTGCAGTTGTTCCGGCTGGAAAGCTCGGACAAATTCGATATCCCGATGCCAAGATTCATCGAGCTTTCAAAATCCGTCGTGGCGGTCTATGTGTTTCTGACCACGCTTTGCGCCATCGGCTTTCTGTTAAGTGGCATGTCGCCTTTTGATGCGGTCAACCACGCGATGACGGCGCTTTCGACCGGCGGCTATTCAACCCATGATCTGTCTTTCAGCTATTTTCCCAACACATCCACCCTGTGGGTCGGCTCGGTCTTCATGGCAGCGGGCGGGCTGCCTTTCACCCTGTTTGTCATGCTTCTGTTCACCCGCAAAAAGGCCTTTCTGGATCCGCAGATCGTCGGCTTTGCGGTGATCATCGCCGCCGCCTCGGTCCTGATCCTGATCGGGCGGCAAGGCGTCGGGGCACATACGCCGCGCGGCGTGGCCGAGGATGTTTTCAACGTGATTTCCGTAATCACCACAACCGGCTTTGTCGCCGGCGATTATGAACATTGGAGCCCCCTTGCCGCCCCCTTGTTCTTTCTGCTGACCTTTTTTGGCGGCTGTGCCGGCTCGACCGCGGGCGGGTTAAAGATTTACCGGCTGATCGTGCTGGTCGAAATGGTGCGTGGCGCTTTGCGCGAAATGGTCTATCCCAACGGGGTTTTCATGGTGCGCTATGGCAACCGGACGGTTGATAACGGCATTTTCCGTTCGGCGCTGGTTTTCACCATCGCCTTTGCCGGGGTTCTGGGGCTGGCGACGCTGATGCTTGGGGCGCAGGGCAATGATTTTGTTGCATCCCTGACCGGCGCCTTGACCGCGCTTACAAATGTCGGCCCCGGTCTGGGGTCGATCATCGGGCCGGTCGGCAACTTTGCCTCGCTGCCGGACAGTTCGAAATACACGCTTGTCGCCGCGATGATTGCGGGGCGGCTGGAAATCATGGTGGTTCTGGCGCTGTTCATGCCCCTGCTCTGGCGGCAAAGCTAAGCGCCGGTGATGCGGGTCAGACCGGGAACGTCTTCTCTGTCGCCAAGTCCCATTTCCCGTTCGATCACCGCAGTATAGTCGCCGGGGCGCACCAGATAGGGAAAATGCCCGCCGGTCGCAAAAACATAGGCGGCCGCAGGGCGCAGGCGATCCCGAACCGCCTGACGCATCGGCGCCGGTATAAGCGGATCGTCATCGGATTCTATCGTCACCGCCTTGACCGATACTGCGGGCAGTTCCGGCGCGGTTTTCAAGGCATTCAACCGGGCCCGCAATTCCGGCGCGGGTATGCGCCCGTCGGCTTCGGCCAGCAGCAGCGCCACCATATTCGCGTGTTCAGGATGGGTTGCCTGCCATTGATCAAGGCCACGGTGAAACCCGGCGCGCAACTCTGCAATCGGCAGGCCCAGCACATCGGATGCATAGGGTTGCTGGCTTTGAACCGGCAGGGCCGAATGAAGCGTATTGGCCGCCATCAGCACACCAACCTTCCCCGGACACGCCGCTGCAAGATATTGCGCCAGATAACCGCCCAGCGACGACCCCAGAACCGCGAAATCGCTGACATTTTCGTGCGCCAGAATCGCGCGAATATCGGCCGTCCAATCGGCAATCCCGCCGGATGCCGGATAGCTGAGGGCCAGAATCCGCAACCGGTCCTGCAAGGCCTCGATCTGTTGGAAGAACACATCGCCCCGCCCCAAAGTGCCCGGAAGCAACACCAGCATCGGGCCTTGGCCCACAACCGTCAGGCCCCAATCGCGCCCGTTCAGCGAAATGCGCCGTTCGGGGTGCCGTTGCGCGAACCGGTCGCGCGCCTCAGTCAATGACAGTATCGGGTCCATCGGATATCCTTTTGGGTCGATGCTAGCAGTTTTGGCCTTGCGGACAAGTCCCGCTGGACCATGGACGGACCGGCCGCTAGGCTTGGCTGAAACCTGACCTTTGGCGTGGAATTG
>JAURMY010000283.1 GCA_030830465.1 Alphaproteobacteria bacterium | reverse complement strand
GCCAGCGGTTGCGATAGACATCTTCCCAGTCACGGTTGTCGGTGGTGGTTTGTCCGTGGCCGTTGGCAAAGGTCCCGACCCGGTTGGTTTTGAAAAAATTCAGGCGGTCCAGAAGATGGCTCATGTTGGTCTCCGAAGTTCAGGGTATGCCGGCGCAGGTCTGCGCCGGCAGCAAAATCAAGGGATTACGGGTTCTTGATGTAGGCGTTTGGCCGCAGGTAGAACCACCAGTTGATGACGATGCAGACCGCATAGAAGATCGCAAATCCGTAAAGTGCATATTCCGGAAAGCCCGCTTTCATCTGCTCGCCAAAGATCTGCGGGATGATGAAAGCGCCATAGGCCGCCACCGCCGAAGTCCATCCCAGAACCGGGCCGGCCTGTTCCTTGTCAAAGGCGGCGGCAATGGTGCGGAAAGTGGACCCGTTGCCGATGCCTGTGGCGGCAAACAGCAGCAGGAACAGGATCATGAAGGGCAGGAACAGGGTTTGCGGCGTGGCCGAAGCAAAGGCGCTTTGCAGGATCAGGGCCAAAGCCACCGCACAGGCCACCATCACAACCGAGATGATCTGCGTCACCTTTGCGCCGCCCATCCTGTCAGCCATCATGCCGCCGATCGGGCGGATCAGCGCGCCGATGAACGGCCCCATCCAGGCATACATCAACGCAGAAGGACCGTCCGGGTTGACCGTGTTATGGGTCATCACCCCGTCAACCAGCAGGTGCTGGAACCCGAAGACCACCTTGATCGTCAGCGCGAAGGCCGCCGAATAGCCGATGAAGCTGCCAAAGGTCATCGTATAGATCACCGTCATCGCCCAGGTGTGCTTGTTGCCAAAGATACGGTATTGCCGTGTCAGATTCTGCCCGACCTGGCCCGGGATCAGCTTCAGCAGGCCCACGGTCAGGGCAATGATGATCGGCAGCACGAACCATTTCGACACCATGAATCCGGAACCGCCGACAGCGGCGGGCATCATCAGCCACAGGCCAAATGCCGCAGCGATGAACCCCAGCGACAACATGAATGTGATGATGCCAAAGGCCCCGACGGGGGACGGGATATTGGGCGAGACATGCTCATCCCGGATATTGTTCATGCCGAACCAACCGGCAAAGGCCAGGGGCACCAGCGCGATCAACCAGACGAAACCGGCGTTCTGGATATAGGTCGTGGTGCCGGCCGGGATTTTCCCGATCAATGTGCCCGAAGCGTTGACCAGCTCGCGGCCCTCGCCGCCAAACAGGCCAAAGGTCATGACCAGCGGGATCACGATCTGCATTGTGGTCACACCGAAATTGCCAAGACCGGCGTTCATGCCCAAGGCATAGCCTTGAATTTTCTTCGGGTAAAAGAAACTGATATTGGACATGGACGAGGCAAAGTTGCCGCCGCCGATCCCTGACAGGAAGGCCAGAACCTGAAACTGCCACAAAGGCGTGTCCGGGTTTTGCAGCGCATAGCCGGCCCCGATTGCCGGGATCATCAGCAGGGCCGTGGTGAAGAAGATGGTGTTTCGACCCCCGGCGATGCGAATGAAAAAGGTTGACGGAATGCGCAATGTTGCGCCGGTCAGCCCGGCAATCGCGGTCAGGGTGAACAGTTGTGCGTTTTCAAACGGAAACCCCAGATTGATCATCTGTACGGTGATGATCCCCCAATAGCCCCAAACGGCAAAGCCGCATAACAGGCTGGGAATGGATATCCACAGGTTGCGATTTGCAATCGCCTTGCCCGTGGCGGCCCAGAAGCGTTCGTCCTCTGGTGTCCAGTTTCGTAGATCTTGTCCCAATGGTCTTCTCCTTTGCTCGGAAGGGCGCGCCGGTCTGCGGCGCGCCGGTAATTTCAGGCTTTGGTCGCGTGGGTGCGGTTGTAGTCGTCGACAATCCGCAGCGACTCTTCCAACGCCTGGTTTGCGCGGTCTGCACGGACTTGCAGGATTTCCAGATTGGCGGCCTCATAGGCGGCCCGTTCCTCTTCTTCCTGTTCGGGCGAGAAACGCACCAGAAAGGCCAGGAAAGAGGCGGCGGTGACAAGAACGCCGAGCACCAGAAAAGCGGTGTGCCAGTCAAGCGAGCCTTTGAACAGGAACCCGGCGGCCACCGCCCCGGCATTGCCGCCGGCACCCACAACCCCGGCCACCGCGCCAAGGGCCTTTTTGTTGACGAAAGGCACGACGGAATAGGTGGCCCCTTCTGACATTTGGGTGAACAGCGAGAACAGGATCAGCGTCGGCACCGCCAGGAACAGCGCCGCCATCTGGCTGAACAGCATCAGGGCCAGACCCTCGCCAAAAAGCGCCAGAAACAGAAAGTAGGTCCGGCCCTTCAGCCCCCAAAGCGAGGCGAAGTTATCGCCAAAAATGCCGCCCAGGGTGCGGGCAAAGATGTTCATCAGGCCGAAGGACGCCGCGACCAGACCGGCCGTTACGATGCTCAGCCCGAAATAGTCAAAGAAATAGAGGGCCGCGACGTTGTTGACCGTCAGTTCGATACCAAAGCAGGCGCCATAGGTCAGAAACAGGATCCAGACCCGATAGTCGGCCATGGCTTTGAAATAGGCGCCTGTGACGGATTTCTTTTCCATCATCAGACCCTTTTCGCGCAGGTCCGCATAGTTGCCGTCGGGCGCGTCCTTGGTCAGGAAGAAATAGGCGATACCGGTCACAAAGATGACCATGCCGACAACCACCATGGACAGGCGCCACCCGGCCGCGTCGGAAAATCCGAAACCCACGACGAAAACCGAAAACACCAGCGGCATCACGAATTGCGTCACGCCGCCGCCCAGATTGCCCCAGCCGGCGCTTGTGGCGTTCGCCGTTCCGACCACATTGGGCGCGAACATCACCGATGTATGATATTGGGTGATGACAAATGACGCACCAATGACGCCGATGGCCAGACGGAACAGCAGGAAGGTTTCAAAGTTATGGGCAAGGCCGATACCGGCCACCGGAAACGCCCCCAAAATCAAAAGCCAAGTATAGGCCAGCCTTGGCCCGACCCGGTCGCAAAGCCAGCCGATAAAGAAACGGCCCAGGATCGTGACCGCCACCGAAGCGATGATCGACCAGCCGACCTGGGATTTTGTCAGGTGCAATTCGTCGCGCACCACCACCATCAGCGGCGCAATCCCGAACCACGCGAAAAAGCAGGAAAAAAACGCGAACCAGGTCATATGAAAGGTTCTGATCTGCACCATTCTGACATTGAAGAAATTTCCCCAAAG
The DNA here is from genome assembly GCA_030830465.1 of Alphaproteobacteria bacterium. The sequence goes on along the minus strand of JAURMY010000283.1, from coordinate 3,310 downwards.
CCGGGTGGCCTTATGCTGCAATTCCATATCTTGCCTCCAGAATTTTTACGCACCGATATGCGGTATGATCTGGCTGCATATGCTGGGAGTTTCTGCATCCGAGGTTTGATGCAGATCAAAAAAGTAAAAAAACTGTGATAAAATAAGATGTTATTGAAAATTGTCTGATGGCGGATGGAAAAGATTTTTGTGTTGGGTTGCCTCACGTCAAAGAGGCTATTGACTCTGGTCGATCTTGGCCTTGATAAATGTCAAGTGAACGCAACCTGTGGGTCTGACCAATGGTCTCAAGGCACCTGAACGAAATTCGGGCGAATCCTTTGTTCGCGGAAACGAATGAAACCTCTTTTGCGGCGCTGATCCGGGGCGCCTATATCCAGAACTTCCCGCCCCATACCGAGATCATCACCGAAGGGGAGCAGGCGGGCTTTTTGCATATCATTGTTGATGGCTGCGTCGAACTGTTCAGCGACTGGAACGGGCGCGAAACCACGCTGTCATTTCTGCGCGAAAACGCGACCTTCATACTGGCGGCGACCATAAAGGACCGGCCCTATCTGATGTCGGGACGGACCCTGGTCAAATCCAGAATCATCATGATTCCGTCCGAAGATGTCCGGGCCGTGTTTGAAAAAGATGCGGATTTCGCAAAATCCATCGTATCGGAACTGGCGTCGTGTTACCGCGAGACGATAAAATACACCAAGAACCTAAAGCTGCGTTCCGCAACCGAGCGTCTGGCGAATTATGTCTTGCGATTGCAGATTGACAACAGGGGTGCCCTGTCTTTCAGCCTGCCGATTGAAAAGCGTCGGATCGCGTCCTTCTTGGGAATGACCCCTGAAAACCTGTCCCGCGCCTTTGCCAATCTCAGTTCCGCCGGCCTGATGGTGGACGGCCAGAACGTGACGATCACGGACGAGCCTGCGCTGCGGGCACTTGCGAATTCAAATCCCCTGATTGATGGCTGAACCGGGCAAAGCCCGCGACAATCACTGCATGTTGACGAAGATTTTCGATTCCACCCCGGCCTGAAGCAGGGATTTCTGGATGTCGTCGATCGCGTTCACATCCGGCGACGTGACCACCACGACATCATTGACGATCAGGGAATAAAGCGGGGCCTTTGCCTCTTCTACCACGGCTTGAACCGGCGCGCCGTCAAGATAGTCCCTCGACGCCCGCTGGGACTGCGGCCCCCAGGACCCGTCATGGGTCACGCCGATGGTGAACTGAACGTCCATGATACGCTCTTTGCTTTCATGTCCGCCGTCGTTGAGGTTCAGGATCGTCTCGCGCAGGCCGTCTTCATCGTTGATATAGGACGGGGTGTAAATCTGACGGCATGTTTCAACGTCTTTGTATTTGGTCACCGTCTTGTTGCCGTTTTCGTTGGCTACAGCACCGCCAATGATAGCGCCGACCACCGCGCCGCTGTCCTTGCCGGTTGCCGCCTTGCCGATCACCCCGCCAATCAGCGCGCCGCCCAGAACCTGCTCGGGCTTGGCGCCTTTGACCTTTTGTTGATAGGCCACGGTTTCAGTTTGACATTTGGTTTCCCAGGATCCGGCCAGCGCCGGCGATGCAAGAGAAACAAGCAGAGCAACAGATACGGCGGATTTCATGACTTTTCCTTTTCTAGAACGTCGGCAATCGTAAAACGGGTTACGCAGTCAGCGAATTTAACCACTGTCAAGGTTGGTTTCATAGCTGAAACCTCAGCATAACGGTTAGTTGATCAAAAGATAAGAGGGTTGGTTCCCTCTGGCAAAGGCACAAGCGGGGATATGCCGAAATTTGCCGCCCAATACGAAAAAACAGATGCATCCCGCACAAATCCCGACAGCAGCGCAGGTATACAATATCCGCGCCGTGACGAAAGCACTGCGCTGAATGCATGGCATTTCTCAATTCAATTTTCTTTATACTTCGCCGCCCAATAGCATTCGGCGACTCAATGCCTGGACGGACGCGCGATAGCATGGCCTTGATTTGTTCGTTGGTGGCCGATTGCGGGCAAGTTGTCGCCCAGTGCACTGCCCGGTTCCGGCGATTTGGGACATGATACTTGCCACCGGGCATCAGAGATTTTCACGCTGCGATGATCAAGAGGACACGAAAATGACACCGAAACCCTCAACCTTTACGACCCTCGGAACATCCGGCGGACCCTTGCAGAATCCTCGGCGCGCGCAGCCCGCACATTTGTTGATGGCTGGCAACCGGCCCATACTGGTTGATTGCGGCGATGGGGCCATTGGCCAGTTGGCGCGCGCCGGTTCTGACATCCGCGCCGTGGACGAAATCTTTTTGACGCATCACCATTTCGACCATATCGGCGGCCTGTCGGCGGCAATCGGCGTCAGCATGATGATGATGCGGCGAAATCCGCTTACGGTTTATGGCCCGCCGGGGATCAAGGCGATTGTTGACGGTCTTATTCAGGCCTGCAAGGTGCCGAACGAGATCGGATTTGGCGTCGCCGGGCAGGATATGCCGCAAGGCAGCGATTTTATCGTTGTGCGCGAAATCGTACCGGGCGACCGGATCGAACTGGAAGGCGTGACCGTCACAAATTGTGAAAACACCCATTACCGGCCGGAATCCAAGGCCGGAACGCCTGGATACCTGTCCCTGTCCTATCGGTTTGACCTGGCTGACCGCAGCATTCTGTTCACGGGCGACACCGGCGAATGCAAGGCCGTCGCGGCCCTGGCAAAAGGGGTGGACCTGTTGGTCGGCGAAATGATGGACGCCGAACTGACCATGGGACACATCCGGCGAAACAACCCCAATACGCCAGAGGGGGCACTCGCCAAGATTGCCGAACATATCAAAGGCCACCACCTGAGCGCGGAACAATTGGGTGATCTGGCGGCGGAGGCCGGTGCGAAACATGTTGTCGCCACCCATCTGCCGCCGGGCCTTGCGACACCGGAAACCGCACCGCAATATATCGCCCGCATCCAGGCGCGCTTTTCCGGTGACGTTTCGATCAGCCAGGACCTTGCGTCTTATTAACGGATTTTGACCTCGGGTTTCTTTGCGGGCCTGCCTAAAACTCAGCCCGCAGATGATCGCCAACGGAGGGTTTTGCCCGCGCTTTAGCATTCAAAAAATCAATTGCTTTAATTGAATCAATCAAATTCCGAAACACCTTCGGACCGCGTATGTTTCAACACAATAGACCTTTGTTCTTGATTGCTCTGAAAAGGGAGAAAAAGATGCGCAAGAAACTTACAGCCCTGTGTCTGGCTGGGGCCACGGCCCTGACGCCGCTTTACGGGTATGCCGAAGACCTCGCATTCGG
>JAURMY010000282.1 GCA_030830465.1 Alphaproteobacteria bacterium | reverse complement strand
GCGCCAAGCCCGCCCTGGCGGCCAAATTCGCATGCAAAAGTGTACAAGCGGTGAACGGTTCCGCTGCGATTCCCGGCATCAAAGCCCGGCGCTGGAAATCTCAGCGATCGGCCGGCTCGACAAACATCAAATCCACCATCACCGCGATATCGGCCTGCAAATCGACACAGTGGCTGTCCAGCGTCATCGCGTCGTCTTTGATGAACTTCAGGTAATGCGCGGTCCAGCGGTCAAAAAACAGCTTTGCCAGAAACCGGTGGTCCGGCTTTCGGCCGTTGCGCAAGACCAGATGATTGCTGGCCAGCACGCGGGCCAGTTCGTTGATCAAACGGTTGTCCAACAGGGCAAAACGTTCTTCAAACTCGGTGTTGGGCCGCCGGATCTGCGCGGCCTCGGAATAGCGCCAGACGCGTTTGCCCGCGATTTTAAGGGTATTTTCCGAAACTCCGCGCAAAAAAGCGGCGAGAATTTCGGTCAACCCGCGATCGGCGCGATAATCCGCATTGCGAAAGCGTGCATGCGACGCTTCCGAGCCCTCGAAAATCAGACTGCTCAGCAAATTGTCCTTGGAGCCGAAATAATTGAACACGGTGGGCGGCGACACCCCGGCCGAATCGGCGATGGCGGCCATTGTGGTTGCCTCGATCCCCTGATCCGCGAACAGTTTGGCAGCCTCGCGCAGGATCACCTGCCGGCGCTTGGCTTTCTTGCGGTCGCGCAACCCGGCGGTTGCGACCGAAAGGCCCGGCTGTTTGTCCTGCTGACCCAAAACGGACCGACTCCCTAAATTTTTTAGTGCAATTAAAATTTTCATTGACTAAAGTTATTTTGTCAATAGCACTGGACCTGTCGGAACCATCCCTATCAGAAACGAGTCGCGCCAGAAACAATGATTGAAGTTGGAAACGTTACCAAGACTTTTGGCTCCGGCCCTGACGCAGTGCACGCCTTGCAGAATGTCAGCGTCAACATCGCTGAAAATGAGTTCTTTACCCTGCTGGGCCCGTCGGGATGCGGCAAGACCACCCTGTTGCGCCTGATCGCCGGGTTTGAGCATCCGACCGACGGCAGCATTCATCTGGCCGGCGAGGATATCTCGCTATTGCCGCCGAACAAGCGCCCAGTGAACACGGTGTTTCAGAACTATGCGCTGTTTCCCCATATGACGGTGGCCCAAAACATCGCCTTCGGGCTTGAAATGCTGGGCCGGCCCAAGGCGGAAGTCGCCCAGACGGTCGACAATATGCTGGCCCTTGTGCGGATGACCGAATTGAAAAACCGCCGGACCTCGGAAATTTCCGGCGGGCAGCAACAGCGCGTGGCGCTGGCACGGGCGCTGGCGCCCAAACCGAAGGTGCTGTTGCTGGATGAGCCATTGTCGGCACTGGATCTGAAACTGCGCAAGGACATGCAGATCGAATTGAAGCGCCTGCAATCGGAAACCGGGATCACCTTTGTTTTCGTGACCCACGATCAGGAAGAAGCCCTGACGATGTCCGACCGGATCGCGGTGATGTCGGCGGGCAAGATCTTACAGGTCGGCAGTCCGCGCGACATCTACGATCACCCGGAAAACCGGTTTGTGGCCAATTTTATTGGCGACAGTAACTTTCTGGAAGGAACCCTGTCCAATCTTGGCGATGGATCGGCGGATTTCGCGCTTCCGGGCGGGCATAAGATCACCCTGACGCTGGACGCGGGCAAACACAAGGCGGGCAAGGTATCGGTATTGGTGCGGCCCGAACATGTCGGGCTGAGCAAACCCAAGGCCGCCGCGAAAGGCATTGCCGCAAAAGTGACGAACGTGGTCTATTTCGGGACCGACACCCATTATCACCTGACCCTGTCAAACGGTGCCGCCTTTACGGTGCGGTTGCAAAATCCGCCGGGCCAGGGGGCCGCCTTTGCCCAGGGCGATGATGTCGAGGTCGGGCTTGATGCCAAGGCCATTCAGGTTTTGCAGGACTAGGCCGAAAGAAAAGAGACCTTACATGACCGCATCCGCCGCCTCCAATCCCCCCGCAACCGCCAGTCGCGCGGCTGAGGTTGCGCGTGCGGCGGCGGCACGGGATCTGCGCAACCGCTGGCTGCTATCCGCCCCTGCCGTTCTGATCATCACGTTGTTTGGCGCGGGCCCGTTGCTGATCGTGCTGGTCTATTCCTTTCTGACGCCCGGCGAATACGGCAACGTCAAATGGATTTTTTCCGGCAAGGCCTGGTTCAATGTCGTGGTGCAGCGCGATATTTTTGACAACAGCCTGCAATGGGCGGATGCGCATCTCAGTATCCTGTGGCGGTCGGTCCGGCTGTCAACCGCCACCACGGTTCTGACCGCAATTTTCGGCATTCCCACGGCCTATTTCATTGCCACGCGCAGCCCAAAAACCCGTAATATCTGGTTGTTTTTAATCACTATTCCGTTCTGGACCAATCTACTGGTGCGCACCATCGCGATTGAACAACTGATCCGCAATGAGGGCGTTATCAACATCCTGCTGATCAAGCTGCGCATCATCGACACGCCAATCCAGATGATGTTCACCGATTTCGCCGTCGCCTTCGGCATGACCTATGTTTACCTGCCGCTGATGGTCCTGCCGGTCTATGCCTCGATTGAAAAGCTGGACTTCCGGCTGGTCGAGGCGGGTTATGACCTTTACGCCTCGCGCTGGACCTGTTTTCGACGGATCATCCTGCCGCTGGTCAAGCCGGGGATGATCGCCGGTTCCATTCTGGTGTTCGTGCCCTCGCTGGGTGCCTATGTCACGCCGCGGGTTCTGGGGGGCG
>JAURMY010000281.1 GCA_030830465.1 Alphaproteobacteria bacterium | reverse complement strand
ACCGCATTCATTACGACCGCGAATATTGCCGCGACACAGAGGGCTATCCCGGCCTTGTGGTTCACGGCCCTTTGCTGGCGCAATTGCTGATCCATTTTGCCGACGATCTGCTGGGCGGGCTTAAATTTTTCCGTTTCCGTGCGACGGCACCGTTGTTTGATTTTGAAACGGCTGAACTTTGCGCGGCACCTGACGGCAAGGGTTTGCGCCTTTGGGTGCGCGGCCCGGACGGCAGGCAATGCATGACGGCCGGCGCGGGCTAGGGTTCAGCCCACGTGGCCCAGCATCGCTTCCGGCGTGAAGGTCTTGGGAATGTCGGCCTGCCCGTTCAGGATCAGATCGGCCATGACCTCACCCGCCTTCACCACAACCCCGAAACCGATCTTGAAGCCGCCATTGGCGACATAGGTGTCGGGCCTGCCGGGATAGCGCCCCAGAACCGGCGTCCGACGCGCACCGCGCGGGCGAATGCCGGCCCAGCGCCCGACCACGCCAGCGCCGCGCAGACCGGGGCAAATGGCAACGGCGCGGGCCAGCAAGGCATCGAGCTTTTCGTCGGTTTGGCTGTCGTGGTTCCATTCGATCTCGCTGGTTGAGCCCAGCGCAAGGGTGCCATTTTCATGCGGCACGAAATGTATCCCTTCGGCAAAAATCTGCGACCGGTCGCGGGCGTCAAAGTCCAGCAAGACACCCTGCCCTTTGACACCGGTGCCCATGGACCGGCCAAACCGCCCGGACATTTCGGCCAAACCCTCGTACCCCGTCGCCAGAACGGTTGCATCCGCCCCTAGGCCTTGATCCGTTCCCTCAATGATCTCGCCGCCCCGGATTTGAAACGCCCTGGCCAGGCTTTCGCAGGCCGCCTTGGGGTTGATCCTTGCCGACAGGGTGTCATGCACCAGAAATCCGGTGGCGTTTTCCGGCATCCAGTCGGCAAAATGGCTGACCGGCAACACGGTCCATTCCGCCTGTCCGTGCCAGAAATCATCACAGTTGCGCGCCCGTTCCAGCGCCAGTTCCAGCGCGCGCGGCGTGTCAACCGCGCTAAGCCGCCCGATCCGGCCGTAGCCCGACGACAGACCGCTGACCGCGTCAACCTCGGCCCAGAACGCGGCCGATGCCGTGAGGCTTTCAAACTGAAACTGCTTTTTGGCGTTCCAGGAATCCGGCGTGTGCGGTGCCATCGCCCCAACAATCCCGCCAGAGGATCCAGCCCCCACATGCCGCTTTTCGATCACCCGCACGCGCGCGCCCCGCTTTTGCAGGCACCAGGCGACGGTCAGGCCAAAAATTCCCGCGCCGAAAACCTCAATCTGTGGCATTGCCATCCGCCCCGACCTGACCCATGCTGCCGCTTCTGAACCCCGAAGGTCTAGGACACTTCATGCCCAGCGACCAGTGCGAAACGGCCCAGGTCATCTGGCGCGACCGGTCGATACCGGTATCGCTGCGCTTTGATGACCCCTATTTTTCGCTTGCTGGCGGGCTGGCCGAGAAACAGCATGTCTTCCTGCATGGCAACCGGCTTGCCGAACGGTTCAGGCCGGGATTTCAGATCGCCGAACTTGGCTTTGGCACCGGTTTGAATCTGCTGGCGGCCTGCCGGTTGTTCGCGCAGACCGGCCAAGGCGGCCCGGTCTATTTCACCAGTTTTGAAGCCTTCCCCATGGCCGCCGCGGATATGCATCAGGCGCTTGCGGCATTTCCAGACATCGCGCCGCTGGCGGATCGGCTGGTTTCGGCTTGGCAACAGGGCTTGCGGCGTTTTCAGATTGGTGCGGTTTGTGTGGAGGTCATCGAGGGGAACGCTTCCACATCCTTGCCCAACTGGCAAGGTCGCGCCGATGCGTGGTTTCTGGACGGGTTTTCACCGGCCAAAAACCCGGACATGTGGCGGCCTGAACTGCTGGGCGCCGTCGCCGCACATACCAAGCCCGGTGGCACCTTCGCCACATATACCGCGGCGGGCCATGTGCGAAAGGCTTTGGCCGATGTCGGTTTCACCGTTGACCGCGTCCCCGGTTTCGGGCGAAAGCGGCACATGACGACCGGCGTTTTGAAAGACCGAAAATGAGCCAGAACAACACCCGCCTTGGCATCCTACTGATGATCGCGACCACCTTGGTATTTGCGGCGCAGGACGGCATCTCGCGCCATCTGGCGGGGGAATACAACGTCATGATGGTGGTGATGATCCGGTACTGGTTTTTCGCCGCTTTCGCAATTGCCTATGCCGCGCGGCAAAAGAAAGGTTTTCGTGCCACCATCCGCACCCGGCAACTGGCGGTGCAGATATTTCGCGGCTTTTTGCTGGCCGCCGAAATTCTGGTCGCGGTGCTGGCATTCATCTATCTTGGACTGGTTGAGGCCCATGCGATTTTCGCCTCATATCCGCTGATGGTTGCCGCCCTTGCCGGGCCGGTTCTGGGCGAACAGGTCGGCTGGCGGCGCTGGCTGGCGATCGGGGTGGGTTTTGTCGGCATGTTGATCGTGCTGCAACCGGGGGCCTCGGTGTTTTCGCCCTATATGCTGATCGCGGTGGCCTCGTCGCTGATGTTCGCCGTTTACGGACTGCTGACGCGCTATGTGGCGCGCCAGGACAGCGCCATGACCAGCTTCTTTTGGACCGGCGTTGCGGGCTGTGTGATGATGACCGCCTCCGGTGTCTGGTTCTGGGAGCCGATGATCCCGTCAGACTGGGCCTGGATGGGCGTGTTGTGTCTGACCGGCGCCAGCGGGCATTTCCTGCTGATCAAAACCCTGGAGGTCGCCGAGGCCAGCGCCGTGCAACCCTTTGCCTATCTGCAACTGGT
>JAURMY010000036.1 GCA_030830465.1 Alphaproteobacteria bacterium | reverse complement strand
CTGCCATCGACATAGCCAACCATGGAATGCACGATGGATTGCGGGTGAATGATCACTTCGATCTTATCCGCCGCAACACCATAAAACTCTTTGGCTTCAATCATTTCCAGCGCTTTGTTAAACATGCTTGCGCTGTCGACCGAGATCATTTTACCCATGTCCCAGTTCGGATGGGCCAGCGCCTGTTCCGGCGTTGCAGCAGCCAGTTTTTCAAGCGGCCAGTCGCGGAAAGGCCCGCCGCTGGCGGTCAGGATCAGGCGGTTGACGCGAGAAATATCCTCGCCCACCAGGGCCTGAAAAATCGCCGAATGCTCGCTGTCAACCGGCAGGATCCGCGCCCCGTGCCGCGCCGCCGTGGCCAGCATCAAAGGCCCGGCGGCCACCAGACTTTCCTTGTTCGCCAAAGCCAGAATGCCGCCATGTTGCAGGCTGATCAGGCCGGGTTCCAGACCGGAACAGCCGCCGATTGCGCTCATCACCCAATCGGTGGGGCGGGCCGCGGCCTCGGCCAGGGCTGACGCCCCCGCCGCCGCCACGGTATCGGTGCCTAGCAGGGCCGCCCGCAAGTCCGCCAGCCGGTTTTCATCGGCGGTGATGGCGATTTTCGCGCGAAACTCCCGCGCTTGCCGGGCCAGAAGCGGGATATTGCCGTTGCCGCTGAGGGCGATCACGTCATAGGCCTTGGCCCCGCCCTGACGGCGCAGCAAATCAAGCGTGTTACAGCCGATAGAGCCGGTCGCGCCAAAGACAGAAACCCGGCGCATCACAGCGCCCCGGCGGTCGGCAATCCGGTGGTCAGGGCGACCAGAAACACCAGCAACACCGCCCCGATCAGGGCATCAAACCGGTCGAGCAAGCCGCCATGGCCGGGGATCAGGGCCGAGCTGTCCTTAACGCCGGCCAGCCGTTTCACGGCGCTTTCAACCATATCGCCGATCTGGGCGGCGACGGCCACCAGCACACTCAGCACGACGATCGACGCGCCTAGATGGTGCTGAACCATGAACGCCGCACCGACAACCGCCGCCAATATCCAGCCACCAATTGTGCCCGACCAGGTTTTCTTGGGACTGATCTTTGGCGCGATCTTGCGCCCGCCGATGAAGCGGCCAAAGAAATATCCGCCCACATCCGAAGCAATCACAACCAGAACCAGCCAGATCGTCCAGTCCAGGCCCAGCTTGACGCGGAACCAGAACAAAACCGCCACGGCAAAGACAATGGCAACCGCATAGACCGCGTAAACCGTGCGATGCGCGCTCACCAGGACCAGCCCCAGAACCGGCGCCAGCAGCAACCCGCCCAATGCAAAGGCCGAAACGTCAAACCCGATCCGCGCCATGCCACTTGCGGCGATCACACCGACCAACGCGGTTTTGACCGGCCCCAGTTCCGGCGCCAGCATCCGTGTCAGTTCCCAGATCATCAGCCCGACAACCGCCACAAGCAACAGCAGAAACGCAAGACCGCCCATCCAGATCGCCGAAAGCCCGATCGCCGCCATGACCAGCGCCGACAGAACCCTTACCCCCAGATCGGCGAATTTGCTCATCCCGCCACGGCCCCGAACCGGCGGTCGCGGTTGGCGGCCCCCAGAACAATATCGGCAAATTCCTCGGCCGAGAAATCCGGCCACAGCGTCGGCACGAACTCGTATTCCGCATAGGCCGATTGCCACAGCAAAAAGTTGGATATGCGCTTTTCGCCCGAGGTGCGGATCACCAGATCGGGATCGGGCAAATAGCGGGTGTCCAGATAATATTCAAGGCTGGCATCAGTCACGTCCTTGGGCGAGACACGCCCGTCGGCCACATCCTCGGCCAACAGTTTCATCGCGCGGGTCAACTCATCCCGGCCGCCATAGTTCAACGCGATGGTCAGGTTCAGATGGTCGTTCAGCGCGGTCTTTTCCTCAAGCCCGGCCATCATGTCGATCAGCTTGGCATCCAGCCGCTGGCGGTCGCCGATGAACCGCACGCGGACGCCGTTCTTGTGCAATTTGTTCGCCTCTTTCACGATATAGCGGCGGAACAGCGACATCAAACCGGCGACCTCGGTCTCGGCGCGCTTCCAGTTCTCGGTGGAAAAAGCAAACAATGTCAGATATTTGACACCGATATCCGGGCAAAGATCAACGATCTTGTGAACCCTTTCGGCCCCCTTGCGGTGCCCGACCAGACGCGGAAGACCACGCCGCGTTGCCCAGCGACCGTTGCCATCCATGATGATGGCCACATGTTCAATCTTGCGCACGGTTTCAGTCTGGTCTGTCAATTTACGCCCCAAAATAATCAAACAAACGCCTAAGCGTCAGACCTGCATAATTTCTTCCTGCTTATGCTCCAGCGCGGCGTCCACCTGCGCAATCGCCTTGTCCGTGATCGACTGGATTTCGTCGGACCAGATTTTCTGGTCATCCTCGCCCATGCCGGCGGCCTTGGCCTTTTTGATCTGATCCATGCCGTCGCGCCGCACATTGCGCACCGCCACGCGGGCGCTTTCGGCATATTGCGCCGCGACCCGCGACAGGTCCCTGCGCCGCTCTTCGTTAAGTTCCGGGATCGGCATCCGCACAACGGTGCCGTCCATCACCGGGTTCAGCCCAAGGCCGGACTTGCGGATCGCCTTGTCCACCGCCCCGACCAGT
>JAURMY010000280.1 GCA_030830465.1 Alphaproteobacteria bacterium | reverse complement strand
TTATCCTCTGGTAATATTCGTAACTGCGAATATATTCGCATCAACAGACTCGCAAGGCCGTGACAGGCCCAACACATAGGAAGACAAGATGAACCTCGCTTTTGCAAACCCGTTCCGCGCCGCCCAGCCTGCCACCAAGCCGCTTAGCGCCAAAGAGGCCGTGGATCTGGCCAATGCCGGCAAGATCATCCTGCTGGATGTGCGCGGCCATGACGAAGTGGCCGCCAGCGGCAAGGCCAAGGGTGCGGTTCATATCCCGCTGTTCCAACTGCAACAGCAGGCCGATCCGAAACATCCCGAATTCCATTCTTCCCTGAAAACCGACATGCCGGTTGCGGTTTACTGTGCGTCCGGTGCGCGCTCGGAAATGGCGCGCCGCGCCCTGGTCGGTTTTGGCTTTGCCGAAGTGCACAATATTGGCGGCCTGGCCCATTGGCAGGCCGCCGGCGGTGCCTGCGTGCGGTAACTACTCGCCCAGGATCGCCCGAACATAGGCGACGGTCTCGGGGTACGGCGGCACATCGTCATAGCTGTCCACTGCCTCGGGACCGGCGTTATAGGCTGCTATCGCCAGTTTCCAACTGCCAAAACGGGCATATTGCTGTTTCAGATAGCGCGCACCGCCCTCCAGATTGGATTTTGGGTCCAGCGGGTCCACCCCCAGCCGCCGGGCTGTGTCCGGCATCAACTGGGCAAGGCCAATCGCCCCCGCCGGGGAAATGGCGTCCTGATGCCAGTTGCTTTCCTGCTGGATCAGCCGCGCGAACAGGTCTTTGGGAATGCCGTGAAGGGCCGCGGCGTCATCGGCCATTTTCAGATATTCACCAGCATATTCGCCGGTATAGCGCGGCAGATAATGCCCCATCGGCAGCAAGCGTTTGCTGTTTTCATATTGCACCGCCAGCCTTCCGTTCAAAAGCTTCAACTGGGATTTCGGCAGGCCGTATTTCGACACGCCCTTGTTGGAAAACATATCGGCATGTGAAGGGGTCGGCATCAGCCACAAAAGGCACAGAAGCGCCGGTTTCAAACCCTGAAGTGCCATCAGACCACCTTTAAGACTGCACGAACCATATGCGATCCCCACCGGTTTGAGGAGTCTTGCATAAGGCGTTGGGTGCCGTTTGCCAAAGCGGCTGTCATCAGGCCTTGATGGCGGGCTCTTGCGGCAGGATTCCGTCCATCAAATCCTCGACCAAGAGGCTGACCAACTGGTTGCGCCCGCTGACACCCGCCTTGCGGAAAACCGCGTTCATATGGGCCTTGATCGTGCCTTCGCTGGATTGGCGCAGGCTGGCGATTTCAGAATTGGACATGCCTTTGATCGCAAACAGGGCCACATCTTTTTCAGAAGGTGTCAGACCCCAATCCTGAAAATATTCAAAGATCACATCGCCAAGCGCGCCGCTGGCCACTTTGACATTCTGTTCCGCCAACAGACTGCGGGCAAGAAGGTTGCGCAGATACATGGACTCGAAAATAATCCCGAAGATCAATCCGATCGAGGCGGCCGCCTCGATCGCCAGATGCCAGTCAATTTCGATCCGCCCGTCGATGGTTATGCTGTCGGACATGACGTCGCCGATAAAAACCATGGCGCAGACGACTTGCGCTGCGATCAGCACAATCATCAAAGTGGTGCGGCTGCCGGTCTTCACAATCAGGTCCTCTTGGTATTTCGGATGGGCCAAACCTATGGGATCAGAAGGGAAAAGCAAAGGTCCAGAGGGGGAAAAGGCTGCGGCATCTGTGCGTTTGAAATATGCGTTTCAGCCCGTTTTGGGAAAATCAGGCGGAATCCTGCCGGAATTTAAGCCTTTCTTCACGGGTTCGGGTTGGTCTAACACTCAATGTTAACCAAGATAGATTCGAAGGGAGCTGGGAATGGCTGGATCAGTCAACAAAGTGATACTTGTCGGTAATCTGGGCCGCGACCCGGAAGTGCGGACATTTCAGAACGGCGGCAAGGTCTGCAATCTGCGGATTGCCACCTCGGAACGCTGGCGCGACAAGGCCAGCGGCGAAAACCGCGAGCGCACCGAATGGCACTCGGTCGCGATTTTCCAGGAAGGTCTGGTGCGGGTTGCCGAGCAATATCTGCGCAAAGGCTCGACCGTTTATATCGAAGGCAAGTTGCAAACCCGTAAATGGCAGGACCAGTCCGGGGCGGACCGCTATACGACCGAGGTTGTGTTGCAGGGATTTGACGGCACATTGGTGATGCTGGGCGGTCGCAATGACGGCGGCGGCGGGTCCGGCGGCGGCGATGCAGGCGGCTATGACAATGGTCCGTCAGGCGGCTATGACAGCGGCCCGGCCGGCGGTATGGACGACGAAATCCCGTTCTAGGACGGGTCAGACCCTTCCCGCGCCTGCGCGCGCGGAACCCGGCAAAGGGGGGCTTGCCGTCCCCCTTTGAACCCCCCGCGCGTATTTTTCGAACAGGGAAAACGGGGTTTTCTTAAGCCGCTGATTTCATTCACTTATAATGACGTGTTTTCAGGGCATTAAACACTCAAAAGATTGCGCATTTGCGCCACGAATGCTAGTCTGTCCCACAATATCTTGTGGACTGAACCAGCGGACGACCTTTTGAACGACGACACCGAAACACCCGACGACAAGACCCCGCCGAAATACGTTTA
>JAURMY010000279.1 GCA_030830465.1 Alphaproteobacteria bacterium | reverse complement strand
ATTCAGCACCGAAGCGGCCTTTGCGATTGACCCAAGCTCAATCGTCAGAACCAGATATTCCAGTTGTCGGAGAGTGAAACGGTGTGGCATTGCATTAAATAAACCTATTCAATCAAAAGATACAATTTATTTTCACTATGCCACGGGCGAGTCTAGCTTGGCGTGAACACACCCCGCGCCCGCGCGCCGGGTTTAAGCACCCGTTTGACCCAAAGGACCCGCCCTATGATCCGCACTGGCAAAGAATACCGCGACTCGTTGAATGACGGCCGCGAGGTTTACATCGGCGGCGAACGCGTCAGCGATCCCTGCACTCATCCCGCGTTCAAGCCGGTGATCGACATTCGCGCCCGCATCTATGACATGCAGCACGACAAGGCGACGCAAGACGCAATGACCTATGAAGAAGCCGGCGAGCGTTACGCCATCGGCCTGCGCCTGCCTTATGCCCAGAAAGACTGGCACGACAAGCGCAACGCGGTGGATCTGGTCATGCGCGACATCGGCGGCGTCGTCACCCGGATGGGCGATGAAACCATTGGCGAAATGTGGTCGCTGTGGGACGGCAAGGATATCCTGAACGAGATCGACCCCCGTTTTGCCACGAATATCGAACGCCATATCCACGAGGCGATCAAACACGATCCCTTCCACGTGTCGGCCAACACCGATCCCAAGGGCGACCGGTCAAAGGCGCCACAGGATCAGGACCCGGACATGCTGGTGCATGTGGTCCGGGAAACCGATGCGGGCATCATCATTCGCGGCGCGAAGTATGAAACCGCCGCCGCCTATTCCAATCAGGCCTTTCTGAAACCCACGATTGCCAACTGGGGCGATGCCAAGCTGTCGGATTATGCGCTGGGATGTATCGTCAAGATGAACGCGCCGGGCGTGAAACATATCTGCCGGTCGGGCTTTGCCGGTCGCGGGTCCGCCGACGATTACCCCCTGTCCAACCGGGTCGATGAAATCGACACCTTGATGATCCTGGATGATGTTCTGGTGCCTTGGGAGGATATTCTGTTTTATCAGCATACCCGCGCCGCCAGCTTTATCCGCGCCACTTTGCACCGCTATTCCGCCTTTCCCTTCGTGCAGCGCACCCTGTCTTATGCCGACCTGATCATCGGGGCCGCCCTGTGGAATGTGAAACAGACCGGGCTGGAAAAACAACAGGCGGTGCAGGAAAAGCTGTCGGAACTGGCAGTCTGGCGCGAGGGCATTCACGCCTTTCTGACCGCTTCCATCGCAATGGCCGAGCCCAGCCCGAACGGCTTGCTGATGCCGCAGCAATCGCTGCTGATGTCAGGCCGCGTACATGCCCTGACCAACCTGCCCCGGATGATGCATATTGCCCGCGAACTGTGTGGCGGCCAGATTTGCATCACACCCGACGCCGCCAGTTTTGCCGCCCCCGACACCAAGCCCTGGCTGGACAAGTTTTACACCATCAACGAAACTTGGATTGCCGACGACCGGCGCAAACTGCTGGCATTGGGGCGTGATTTGCTGAACTCGGACTATGCCGGGCACCGCCTGACGTTCCAGTTGTTTGCCCAATCCCCGCCTTTTGCCCAACTGGCCGCCGTTTACCGCACATTTGACTGGAACGGCCCGCTTGACTTTGCCCATAAGGCTGCGAACCTGTCTGACACCGTATGGGGCGGCAAGAAACCGTCCTGATCCTGCGAAAGAACCTGAAATGACCCTGCACAAACGCCTGCGCCCGTTCAACACCAAGGAAACCTATCCCGAGCAAAAGCTCGACAACGATCTGTCGCAGGGGGTGGTCGCCCGGGGCACCATGGTGTTCCTGCGCGGTCAGGTTTCCCAGGATCTGGACAGCCGCGAAAGCCTGCATCCGGCCGATGCCGGCAAGCAGACCGCCAAAACCATGGCCAATGTCAAAATGCTGTTGGAAGAGGCCGGCACGACAATGGACTCGGTGTGCCGCATCGTTGTGTACCTGACCGATATCCGCTACCGCGAGGCGGTCTATCAGGAGATGGGCAAATGGCTGAAAGGCGTTTATCCCTGCTCAACCGGATTGGTGGTGCAGGCGCTGGCGCGGCCGGAATGGCTGGTGGAAATCGAAATCACAGCGGTCATTCCGGATTAAGGGGCATCTATGCGCACCACATCAGAGGTATTGGCCCATCTGGCCGCATCCGCCAACGCGCCTTTGGAACAGGCCACCGGGCTTGAACCATCGCTGTACTGGAACGACGAGATTGCTGCGTCCGAGGATGCCGCCATTTTCCGCAAGGATTGGGTTTGTCCCGGTCTGGCAGCGGATATTCCCGATGCGGGGGACTATATCACCTTTACCATCGGCGATGACCCGGTTTACTCGATCCGCGACAAATCCGGGGCGATCAAGACCTATTCCAACGTCTGCCGTCACCGCATGATGCAATTGCTAAACGGGCGCGGACATACCAACCGCGTCGTCTGCCCCTATCACGCCTGGACCTATGACCTGACCGGCGGGCTGATCGGTGCGCCCCATATGGAACGCTCGACCGGGTTTGACAAAAAGACCATCTGCCTGCCGGAAATCCGCACCGAAATCTGGAACGGCTGGATCTTCATCACGCAAAATCCAGATGCGAAACCGGTGGCCGAACTGCTGGCCCCGCTTTTGGATGTGGTTTCCCGCTACAACATGCAAAACTATATCCCGATGGTGCATGAAGATCACGTCTGGCAAACCAACTGGAAGCTGCTGGCCGAAAACTTCATGGAGGGCTACCACTTGCCGGTTGCCCATAAAGCGACCGTCGGCGCGTGGTTCCCGGTCGGCGAAACCCGTTTTCCCACCGACGTGTTTGAGGGTTTCACCTATCAGACCTTCAAGAAAACCGGCGACGCCAAATACGGTCTGGCGCATAAGGACAACAAAACCCTGACCGGCGAATGGCGCGACCAATCGGTGATGCCAACTGTGTTTCCGACACTGATGTATGTGCTGGCGCCGGACCATATGTGGTATCTGTCGCTGCGGCCCAAAGGCGTGGGCGAGGTGCATGTCCGCTTTGGTGTGGCATTGGCCCCCGAGGCCCATGCGGCCCTTGATAACCCCGAGGCGGCGCTGAAAGATCTTGTGCAGTTCTTTGAACATGTGAATGCCGAAGATCGCGGTGTGGTCGAAGGGATTTATAACGGTTCAAGGTCCAGCCACGCGGAACCCGGGCGGCTCAGCTGGCTGGAACGCGAAATCCACGACTTTCAGAAATATCTGGCGCGGCGGCTGATCCCCGCCAAGGGGGGCAAATGACCTTTTCCATCGCGGCGCGCTGCGCCCGCACCGGCATGTTCGGTGTGGCCATCACCACATCCTCGATCTCGGTCGGATCGCGCTGCCCGCATGTGCGCGCCGGCGTCGGGGCGGTGGCCACCCAAAACATCACCGACCCGCATCTTGCCACGCTGGTGCTGGACGCAATGGAAGCCGGCGCAGACGCCAAGACCGCAATTGCCGGCGTGACCAAAGACCGCGAATTCATCGACTACCGGCAGTTGACGGCGGTGGATGCCAAAGGCAGCGCCGCGCAATTCACCGGCAAGAATATTCTGGGCACCCACGCGATCAGCTTTGACACCGATTGCGTGGCGGCTGGCAATCTTCTGTCCCATGACGGCGTTGCCAAAGCAATCACAGACGGGTTTATGGCGGCCCCCTCGGCCCATCTGGCGGAACGCCTGATGCAGGCGCTGGAAGGCGGCCTTGCCTCGGGCGGGGAAATGGGGCCGGTCCATTCCGCAGCATTGCTTGTGGCCGACAAGATGCCTTTTGCGCTGGTCGATCTGCGGGTGGACTGGGATGAGGAAAACCCGGTCGCCCGGTTGCGCGATCTTTGGACCGCCTATCAGCCGCAAATGCAGGATTACCTTAATCGCGCGATCAACCCGACCGCCGCGCCCAGTTACGGGGTGGCGGGGGATCCCTGACGGGCCTTTTCCCAGGCTTCGGACATGCCCATAAGGGCCGATGCCTCAAAGCTTTTCAAGGCCGGCCTGTAGGTTTGACCAAAGGCCGCGCCATCGGCCCCCAGTTCGGGAAACAGCGCGAAAAGCTCATCCCTGGCATCGGAACGCATGCCATCCAGTGCCGTCGATCCGACAAAAAAGCTTTCGGTTTCAAGCCCGTTTGAAAAGACGGTTTGGTGGTCGTCAAACATGAAGTGATAATAGGTCACCGAGGCCGCACCGTGATCCAAAGTAATGTCTTTGTCATTCAGCAGGTAAACCGCCGGAACCAGCACTTCTTCCTCGCCGAACAGCAGTTCAGCCTTCCATCCTGAAATCAACACCCGATGCTGTTGCGACACATACAGATCCACCGAAGGCATCCCCTTTGCAATCGCGTCTTTTCGGATTTTTACCGGCCGGAACTCAGGATGCGCGCGCATCTCGTTTGCAGTGACATGGCGTCTTGAAATCCAGCGAACCGGCCGGATGCGCCCATCGCCGCACTTGACCCTGTCGCCGACACACAACTGTTCAACCGTTTGTGTGCCCTGTTCAGTTGCAAGAACCGTGCCCGCCGCGAAACATGTGATGACAATGCCCGCAACACCGGTCCCGTTGGTTGAGTTCAGGTCGACCACCAAGGTGTGTACAGCGGCATCCGAGCCCAGATATTCAATGGTGTAGACATTGCCGGAATTTGTCCAGGAAATCGCCTTGGTCACAAATACCGTATCCCCGGCATCAACACTTTTCAGCGTCATCGTGAAGTTGTCATTAAATCCGGAAAGGTCGATGTGAACTTCGTCATTGCCCCCCGGACCCTCGCCAACTTCTGTCGGCGTACTCTTGCCAAACCCCGACAAATTGATCGTCGAAAGCGAACCCGAATCCGTCAGGGTAACAATCTGTGTGTCGTTCCGGTTGCCCGCAAAATAGTCGGTAACCTTGACACTGCTGGTCCCGGTCAGGGGAATTGTGAACGTATCGACAGCCATTTCGGCCTCACCACTTACACGCCCCTACGCATAACCAAGTAGTCGAGGATTACGTCAATTTTAGGAATATTTTGAGGCAAAATCGCCGTAACCGGATCACTCCACCCGCTTTGAAACGATATTGGCGGTGACCAAAACGTTGACAACCTGATCAAAGTTGTCGGGAAGCAAGGCTTCTTCGGCGGTCATTCGATAACCGCGATGCAGGGACGAAGAAATCATCGGCAGATCCGCAAGATGCCCATGGGCCAAATGCCGGGCAGCGGTAACCAGATCCCAACCCTCGGGCTTCATCATGCAGTCTTCAAAGTCGACCCCATAAAGATGCTTGTCTTTCCCAAGGATGAAATTGCTTGGCGCGTTGTCATTATGCGC
The DNA here is from genome assembly GCA_030830465.1 of Alphaproteobacteria bacterium. The sequence continues at coordinate 1,879 of JAURMY010000279.1, read as the reverse complement.
AAGCGTTACCCGGAAAATTCTGCACGTTTCCAGTATCGGCCGTTGTTGGCGCAGCAGTTTTTCATCGAAAGTGTCCGTGTAATTCTTTAGATATTCATACCAGTTCCGGTCATAACTTTCCGAAGGGGCGTGATTGGCCAATCGTCCGAACCATTGCCCCAAGAACTCGGAGTGTTGCATTAGATTGGCGTCGGAAATCACCTGCTGAATCGGGTCGCCGTCGATAAATTCCGTGCAGACAAAACGATCTGCTTCGGAAACAAGCCTAAGCTTGGGAATGCCCTCGCCCTGCAAAAGGCCCAGCGCGTATTTTTCACGCTCAAACGCTTCTTGCGCCGCTTTTGTTGCGCCGAATATCTTGGCAAATCCGGTTGCCGCACCGCATGTAACCTTGAAGCTTTGCGCCAGTTCCGAGGATTTCAAAGCCTCGACGGTCAAGGCGCCTGCACCTGTGTCGTTTCCCAAGACTTCAGCGATCAAACCAGCCAGTTTGGCGAAAACGTCCTGCGCTGAACCTTGCTCGGGCTGTGCCATCACACCATCCGGATCACATCTTTGTCGATCGCCAAGGTATAGCCTTTGCGGCTGATGGTCTTGATCAACAGTTCAGACACCAGTTGATTGCCAAGGTGGTCGCGCAGACGCTTGATCCGGGTCGCACCGGCGGCCTCGTCGCATTCCGATTTGTCTTTGCCGGTGATCATCGCCTCAATATCAACGCCGGTCATGAATTCATCATCCATCCGTGCCTCGCACAGGACCGCCAACGCCTCAAAGGCCGCCTCGGTCAGGGTGAATTCCATGTTGTTCAGATAGACCTTTTTCTCGGTCCGGCTGATGATCAGCGATGAAACCTGAATGCCCGAACGCTCGATTTCCCCGACCCGCCGGTTCAGGGCGATGATCGTGACCAGAAACACCAGGGACGCGATCAACAGCGCCGTGGCAAACACCAGCGAAACGAAGATCATCACGTGATAGCTGGCCAGAACCTTGGAAAAGGTCGCCCCCGATTCCGCCAGAATGCCCAGCAGTTTCGGCTCAGCCGGAGAATCAGCATTGGTCAGATCGTAATTGACAAAAATCTGATCGACCCGCGACGTAAAGGCATCGGCATCGGGCAGGTTCATGAACAACAACACCGCCGCAACCAGCAGGATTGCCACGATGGCGGCCATGCCAAATGCGACCACCCGACTGCCGGAGCGCCGGGTGGTTGCAGCATCAGGACCGTTATCGACAAGGCTCATGCCTTGACGCTAATTGCTTTTCGTCACTTTGACTATAGCCAATAGCGTCCAGCCCTGCTTGGCCAATTCCGCCGCCACAATGGGTGCGGCAGCGTCTTTGGTACAGGCCGAGTCAGGCACGGACATGCGCCCGTGGTCATAGCTTGTCGGATCGGTGCGCTTGGCCTTGTATTCCGCGGTGCAGGCTGCATCTGCCACCGTTGCCACGGAAGCGGCCAAGTAAAGGGAGAGGATCATGGTTTTCATCATGGCCAAACCATAGGCGCAGATCGCTTTGATATTCAATAACACGCCCCCGGCGCATGGCTGAAGGCGGCGTGTTATCCGATAACATCCGGTAAAGGGCCGGTGTTATGTCCCATGGCGGGCAGAAAATTTCTTTCTAGACCCGGAAATTTTTATGCCACTTTTACAATAGGTTAAATCGATTCACGTCCATAAATTTGGCCTGTTATCCCATAACATCCCGGCGATATTGTTTATCTTTTTCGACCTGCCGCAATGTCTGTTCATCGGCACCGCCAAACGCAATCCCGCACCGGCAGCGCCACAGCCCATACCCGGACAACGGGACCAACACAGACAGAAGGAAGACCCAAATGAAAGCCAAGATCATCGCCCTCACCACT
>JAURMY010000278.1 GCA_030830465.1 Alphaproteobacteria bacterium | reverse complement strand
TCGGCCCGGCTGAGGCCGGCCTTGGTTGAAATATTTCCCATCAGCACGAACATCGGCACGACCGAAAGGTCGTAGATCGAGAACTGGCCATAGGCCAGGGTTTTCAACTGGCTGAAAAAGATCGCCGGGCCGTTCAGGATGGTCACCCCGACCCCGCCCACCAGGATCATCGAATAGGCGATCGGCATACGGATCGCGATCAGGAAAACCAGAATGCCAAGGCCTGCAAAGCCGATCAGTAAAGCGTCCATTGGTCCGGTCTCACATCTGGCGCAGGTTGTCGCGCAGGGTCACAAAGGCCGCCAACGCCAAAAGTGCCAGCGAAATCAGGCAGGGCGCATAGGCCAGCCAATAGGGAAAGGCCAAAATGGCGGTGATGTCGCCATAGGTTTTCTTGTCCAGCATCCCGGCATACATCCGCCACAGCAGCAGCAGGCTGAACAGCAGCGCGACAACGGATCCCAGCAGATTGAACACAGCGATCCAGCGCCGTGAGGCACGGGCGGTGAAAATATCGGCGGTCACGTTCGCGCCGGTCAACTGGCAATAGGGCAAAAAGGCGAAGGCCGCGATGGCGATGCCGATTTCGGTCATTTCAAAATCGCCCGGAAAGGGCAGACTGAACTGGTTGCCGACGATGGAATAGGTGTTCATCAACACGACCAGCAACAGCAAAGCTCCGCCCAACAGCGCCCATCCGGTGATGATACGCGAAACGAGGCCCGAAGGCCCCGTTTCAGTTTTTTGCAGCATTTCCGCCATCTTACATTGCGTTCTTGGCAGAAAGCTCACGCGCTTTCTTGACCAATGCCGCGCCGTCGATACCGGCCGAGTTGACTTCGTCGACCCATTTCTGAACCACCGGCTCCAAGGCGTCAAAGAACACTTTGGTTTCCGCTTCGGTCAGCATCGTGTGGGTTTTCCCGGCTTTTTCGGCCAGCGAAATCCCGAAGTCATCCGAGGCGCGCCAGTATTCGCCAACCTTGCCCCACCAGTCACGACCCGAGGCGTCCTTGAACGCTTTCTTGATGTCGTCCGGCAGACCATCCCAACGGGCCTTGTTCATCGACACCTGGAACGTGGTCGTGCCAAGGCGTGCTTTTTCATAGCCTTCGGTGAAATAGTTGACCTGATCCTGCAACTTCAACGGCGGGATGATTTCCCACGGCAGAAGGGTGCCGTCGATGGTTTTCTTCGACAGGGCCGCCGGAACGTCCGGCACCGGAGTCGCCAGCGGAACCGCACCCAGGGCTTCGATCACCCAGGCACCGGTCCGGGTCGGAATCCGCATTTTCAGACCGGCCAGATCGGCGGGCGAATGCACCGGCTTGTCGACCGTCATGATCGCCTGACCGGCATGCACATGCAGCCACATGACCTCAAGCCCGGTATATTCCTGCTTCAGATCGCTTTCGAACATGTCATACATGGCCAGGTTGGTGGCCACGGTATTGTTGGTGTAAACCCCCGGCAATTCGAAAACCTCGGTGCGCGGGAACAGGCCCGGCGTGTAACCGTTCACGGTCCAGATCAGGTCCACAACCCCGTCGCGGGCCTGCTGAACCAACTCTGGCGGCTTGCCACCCAGCGACATCGCCGGATAGATCTCGATATGCACGCGGCCGCCGGAATTCGCTTCCACCTGTGCAACCCAGGGCTCCAGCATTTTGGTTTGGGCCGGGGCCTTGCCGCCCAGCAGGTGGTGCAGCTTGAACGTATATTCCTGCGCCATGGCAGATCCAGCGGCCGACAGCGCGAACGCCGCCGTTGCTGCAACTGCCAGCAGTTTTGATGTTTTTGACATTATGTCTCCTCCCGATTTTGACAACTTCTGAAAAGTGCCTAACGAATTCCTAAACGATGGCTGTGAAAAGTCATAGCCTTAACGCGATTTATCTTGCGGGTCGCGGCCTGTGATAACGAGTTCAAAACATCGCGGCCCGCATAAGTTTTTGTTATAGGGCCTTTAGGTTGCAAATCCCGGAAAGGGCAATTTTCCCCTTAAAAATTTGAACGTACGCAAACAAAGCCGATTTCAGTTTGCGACCCGGCAACGCCGCCGGGCCGCAAGCCTGATGTTGTCACGCATTGCGGGTGCGCCAGCTGTCGGCATAGCTTTCACGGGCGTCCCGCGAATAGGGCACCGGCGAAACCTTGACCCGGATTTCGCATTGCTGGTGCGGCTCGACCGTGGTCTTGGCGGTGCCGCCGTCCGGTTCGCCCCAGACCAGGGTCAACACATCGCCCGTCTTGATATCCGCATCGACAAAGCCAAGGCTCAGCATTGATTTCTCGTTATAGCTGTAGCCCGCGAACATCGAAATGCCCGCCACCCGGTCGCCCATCATCACCCGGTCCGCCGAAGTGGACGCATAGTTTGACAGCGGCAGGTCGATGGTCTTGAAGTTCTGCCCGCCGGGAACCAGGTGGCTGGCATGAACCTTCATCACGTCGTCCGCGTTCCATTCAAAGGTGACTTTGCGGCGATGCGGCTGATTCTTCATCTTTTCCAGCGCGGCGCGACCGATGAAGTCGTGGTCAAACTTGATATAGATGCCATAGCCCAGCTCGTAAGGGGTGCAGTAATAATCCTCGATATTGTTTGAAACGAAAGATCCACCGATCGAGCCTGTCGCTTCATAGCTGTCTGCGCCCAGCCACTGACGGAAGGCTTTTTCCTCGGGTCCGGTATAGATCGCCGGCAGCGGTGACGGGATCCAGCCGCTTTCCAGTGTGTTTGTGGCATAGGCGCGGCTGCCGACTTCGCGCAGGCCCAGGTCTTTGCCCGCTTCAAGGATCGCGGCGCGCACCGCGTCGCCTTCACCGTATGGTCCCCACAATTCCAGACCGGGCACGCCGGCCATGCCGTGGCGCAAGGCGCGGACCCGGTGCTTGCCGACCTTGATCCGGTCCATGTTGAAAAACTTGATTTCCGGCAGCGGGCCGCCGTTCAGCCGCTCCAGGATTTTCGGCGCATTCGGCCCCTGCACCTGGAAACGGTAGTGGCGGCGCGACACCGGCTTGCCCATCGGGCGGGCGGGGGAACGGTCGTCGCGGGCCATGGTGATGTCGTAATCGCCGGTTTCGCCGTGGAACTGCACCCAGTTGACGGTCGGCGCGCGCCCGACAAGGTTATATCTGTCGGTGTCTTCGCGGAAAATGATCACATCGCCAATCACATGGCCTGAATGCGAGCAGGGCACGAAATGCTTGGCCTTGCCGACGGGAAAATTCTCAAACGAGTTGATCGCCAGATAGGACAGCAATTTCTTTGCGTCCGGGCCCTCGACCAGAAGTTCCGCCATATGATGGGACTGGTCAAACAGAACCGCGGTTTCCCGCCAGGCGCGCTGTTCGTCGCGCCAGTTGGAAAATTCGGGTGCGACCACAGGATAAACATAAGCGCCAATGCGGCTGTTGCGCAGCAGATTGACGGTGTTGCCAGAGGCTTTCAAAACGTCTTCTAAGGTCTTGGCAGTCATGAGATGTCCTTTGACATTGGGGTGGGGGTTATCCGGCAACCAGTGACAGGCCGGGCACTTTCTTGATCAGGCTGCGGTCATGCCGGATCACATATTCCAGGTTCTTGCGGGCCAGCCGGGCATGTTCGCGGGCGATATGTTCGGCCCGCGCGCCCTCGCGCCGCTGA
>JAURMY010000277.1 GCA_030830465.1 Alphaproteobacteria bacterium | reverse complement strand
TGCCCTGCAACTTGGTCAAAGAGGCGATGCGCGCGATTTCCTCGACCAGATCAGCGCCACCCAGAACATCGGGCCGCCAGCTTGGCGGAAACACATCGTCGCCCTTGACGGTAAAACCCAGCGCCTGAAGCGTCGCCACTTGCGTTTGCGCCGGAATATCCATCCCGACCAGCGAACTGACCCGCTTGGTATCAAGCTTGTAACTGCGCGTCGTATCCGGCACCGAACCGGCGATCACCAGCTCCGAGGCCTCGCCGCCGCAAAACGCCAGAATAAGCTTGGTGGCCAGTTCCATGCCCGCTTCGGTAAAGGCCGGATCAATGCCACGCTCATTGCGATACCGGGCGTCCGAATTGATCTTGTGCTTGCGGCCCGTGGCGGCAATCCCGACCGGTTCGAAATAGGCGGCCTCGACGAACACATTCACTGTCTCGGGGGTACAGCCGGAATGCAAACCGCCCATAATGCCGCCGATACTTTCCGCGCCATTGCCGTCGGCGATCAGAACCTCGGACCCGTCAAAGACATATTCTTTTTCGTCCAGCGCAATCAGGGTTTCGCCCGCCCGTGCCTTGCGCACCTCGATCCCGCCTTTCACCTTGTCCGCATCAAACACATGCATCGGGCGGTTGCGGTCCATGGTCATCAGGTTGGTCACATCGACCAGCGCCGAAATCGGCCGCAAGCCGACAGCCCGCAGCCGGTCCTGCACCCAGCGCGGCGAGGGGCCGTTCTTGACGCCGCGGATATAGCGCCCAACAAACAGCGGACAGGGGCCGTCCTTCACATCCGCGTTCAGCGTCACCGAAATCGGGCTTTTGAACCGGCCTGGAACGGCTTCGATCGCCGGGGTCTTCAGGACCCCCACGCCGCGCGCCGCCAGATCGCGCGCGATCCCCGCCACGCCCAAAGCGTCAGGCCGGTTCGGCGTGATGGCGATTTCAATCACCGGATCGTTCTTCTTGGCATAGTCAATGAACCGCGCACCAAGCGGCGCGTCCGCAGGCAGATCAATGATGCCGTCATGGTTATCCGACAGCATCAATTCGCGTTCGGAACACAACATGCCGTTGCTTTCCACGCCCCGGATCACACCGGGTTTCAAATCGACGCCGGTGCCGGGCACATGGGTGCCGACCGGGGCGAACACACCGATCAGGCCGGTGCGGGCATTGGGTGCGCCGCAAACCACCTGCACCTCTTCGCTGGGCTTGTCCGGCCCGTTCGGCCAAGTCTCGACCCTGCACTGCCGCAGACGGTCCGCATTGGGATGCTGCACCGCCTCGATCACCCGGCAAATCCGAAAGGCCCCCAAAGCGTCGGCAGGGTTTTCCACGCCTTCCACTTCCAGCCCCAGATCGGTCAGGGCATAGAGGATTTCGTCAAGCGGCGCCTCGGTCTCAAGGTGCTCTTTCAGCCAGGACAGGGTGAATTTCATCGCGCATTGCCTTCGTCGGAAACTGTCGCGCTGTCCATAGCGCAAAGGCAGGCAGGGGGAAAGCCGGAATCAGGCCTTGCGGGGCGGACGTTCAAACCGTTGTTCGGTGACTTTGGTGCCCCAGCTTTCGCCGTCCAGTTCGCTGACCAGCGTAAAACCAAAATCCTGATAAAGCCGCCGCGCCGCCTCAAGCCCGCGAAACGTGGTCAGAAAACAGGGCATCCCCGCCTGATCCAGATGCGCCATCGCCCGCGCCATCAGATCACGGCCCAGCCCTTTACCGGCCCCTGGCACGATGAACCAGCGCAGATGCGCCCAGCCGGGGGCCTCGGGATCGTGAAGGTCAAGGATCAGCGAACCCGCAAAGCTTTCGCTGTCCCAGGCTGACAGGGTCAAATCCCCTGCCTTTACGCGCTCCAGATAGGCACCGCATTCCCGCGCGACCTTGGCTTCAAAGAAAACCCCGAACCGCCAGTTCGCCGCGTAATAGCGCCCGTGCGCCGCCGCGATCTCGCCCAATAGGCCGGGGCATCCGCCCGACCGCACTACGAGGCTCATTGTCCCTCGACCGACGTATTTGCCACCCCTTCGGCCCCGGCGAACACCACCAGAACCCGTCCCAGTCCGTCGCCGGTATTGGTGCCGTTATGGATCGAGCCGACCGCCTCCAAAAGGCTGTCGCCCTTATGGTAGGTCTTGGTCCCGGCCGGCCCATAGTCCACGGTCAACGCGCCCTCCAGCATATAGCCAAACAGCGGCACATTGTGCAGATGCGGTCCGGTCGCCTGCCCGGGCTGCATGGTGACGATCGCGGCGGTGATCTTGGCCTTGCCCGGCGGATAGGCTATCGGCTGACCGATCACGGTTTCCGAGGCGGACAGCAACACCTCCAAAGGCGGATAGCTGTCTTGCGCAATCGCGGTGGGCCCCGCGAACAACACAAACGCCGCGCCGGCGACAAAAGGCGGGAATTTCATCCGTTCAGCTCCCGTTGATGGATCCGTGCAGCGCCCGTTTCGGTCGGTCAAAACAGACCCCGAAAACGATCGTCATATCGGTCGGATAGGCCTCATTGTCGAATTTGACGATCACCCGCCCCCAATCATGCGAGGCGCGGCCGTCCGGCCCGGTCAACATGGCGTCACAGCCCGCAGCCCCGTCCCCGATCCAGAATCCGGTGTGAATCGAGCGGTGATCGTAATTGCCCGCCAGCCCCGGCACATAGATCGTGGCCGGCCCGCTGCCCGTGGGGATCGACAAAATCGCCACACCGTTCAATTCGCTTTCATAGACGATATCGCCCTGCTTGGTGGTCCAGACCTCGTCGGCCGGGGCCATCATTGGCAACAGAACAAGCGATACGACCCACACCCAAATTTTCAATTCTTGCCTCTTAACCGCTGCCGCGCTTGCTGGCCGGTTCCAGCTTTCACGTTTTCCGGGCCTTTTCGCGCATCCGATTCAAGGCATTCTCGAGCGGTGGCAAATCAACTTCAATCGACGTTTTCAGCATCGCAAACTGCGCGCCATCCTAGTCATGTCAAAAAATATTTCCAATCCCGGCGATATCCCGCCTCGGAATTTCCGGTTCTGTGACTTTCAGGTCATCCGATACGTGCCTTGAGGCCCCGGAAGCATCAGAAAATCTGTTCCGCTTCCGGCAGAACCCTGTCACTGACGCAGGGATCTAGACAGGAGCATTCCACAAAATCCGCCCTGAAACGCAACACCGCATTGGCGACGCGCTTCAGGCGGGCATTGTCGACCAAGCCAAAGGCGGGCAAAGACCGGTCAAACAATCTTTCCCGGATTAATCATCGTCGCGCTTCACCGACTGACCCCGCCATGCAGCGTTGGCACGTCGAGCGCCGAAAAGCCGTAATGCCGCAGCCAGCGCAGGTCTGAATCAAAAAACGCGCGCAGATCGGGGATACCGTATTTCAGCATGGCTATCCGGTCGATCCCCATGCCAAAGGCAAAGCCCTGGTATTTTTCGGCGTCAATTCCACCGGCGGCCAGCACCTTGGGATGTACCATGCCGGAACCCAGTACCTCCATCCAGCCGTCGCCCTCGCCGATTTTCAACTGGCCATTGACCCAGGAACACTGAATATCGACCTCGGCCGACGGTTCGGTGAACGGGAAATGCGAGGCCCGGAACCGGGTTTTGACGGAAATCCCGAAGAAGGCTGAGAAGAATTCCTCCAGCACCCATTTCAGGTTGGCCATCGACAGGTCTGTGTCCAGCGCCAGCCCTTCGACCTGATGGAACATAGGCGTATGGGTTTGGTCGTAATCGGCGCGGTAGACCCGGCCGGGCGCGATGATCCGGCAAGGGGCGCCGAAGGTCTGCATATGGCGGATCTGAACCGGGCTGGTATGGGTGCGCAGCACATGCGGCGGGCGGACATCACCTTCCGCGCGGTGCATGTAGAAGGTATCCATCTCGGTGCGGGTCGGATGTTCGGCGGGAATGTTCAAAGCGTCAAAGTTGAACCAGTCGGTTTCCACCTGCGGCCCTTCGGCCACGGCGAACCCCATATCGGCGAAAATCGCGGTGACCTCCTCGGTGACCTGGCTGACCGGATGGATGGTGCCCTGCCGGCGCGGACGCCCGGCAAGGGTGACGTCCAGCCATTCGCCGCGCAAGCGTTCCTCCAGCGCCGCGTCGCCCAACGAGGCTTTGCGCGCCACCAGCGCCGAATTGATCTCGTCCTTCAGCGCGTTCAGCGCCGGGCCTGCGGTCTGGCGTTCCTCGGGCGTCATCTTGCCAAGCTCGCGCATCATCAGCGCAACCTCACCCTTCTTGCCAAGGGCGGCAAGGCGCAGGTCTTCAAGCGCGGTTTCATCCGCCGCACCCATGATCCCGCCAAGGTACTTTTTCTTCAGTTCGTCCAAGCCGTCCATTGCGCCCATCCTGCCGGTAATCTGCAGCAGCGTGCTATCCACTGACGGGCGTGAATGCAAGCCTTGGCCTTGCAATCGCGCCCGTGCGGTGGCTTGCTGGCAGCACCACTTGCGGAGCGCCCGACATGCCCAAACGCCATATTGTCTGTCTGAGTTTTGACCACGACAACACCTCTTTGTTCATCGCCAACCAGCGCAACAGCCCGACCATGCTGTCGCGCGGTGATTTCGGCGCCGTCGCCCTGCCGCGGATCCTGTCGCTGCTGACGCGCTATGATGTGCCCGCCACCTTTTTCACCCCCGGTCATACGCTGGAAAGCTATCCTGAAGATGCGG
>JAURMY010000276.1 GCA_030830465.1 Alphaproteobacteria bacterium | reverse complement strand
ATGGCTGCAAAGGTTTGGGCGGCGTCCTCAACCTCGCCGTTAGTCAGCATTTGTTCTGCCATTTCAAGGGCTTCGCCAAGGCCATCATCGCCCGCAAGCGCTGCCAGCTTGGCCACAAACTCTTTTACCTGGGCCGGGCTTTGGTTGCCGGTAAAGCCGTCCACCGGTTTGCCGTCAAAAAAGGCATAGACCGCCGGGATCGACTGAATACGCATTTGCGCCGCGATCTGCTGGTTCTCGTCGACGTTGATCTTGACCATGCGCACCTTGCCACCGGCGGCGTTCACCGCCGCTTCTAGGTTGGGGCCCAGTGTCTTGCAGGGGCCGCACCACGGGGCCCAGAAATCCACGATCACCGGCACGTCTTTGCTGGCGTCGATCACTTCGGCCATGAAGGTTCGTTCCGACCCGTCGGTCACATATCCACCGGCAGGGGCGGCGGGCTTGGCCTTGCCAAATTCAAGCATGATGTTTCTCCTGATCCGGCCCCAGGCCGTGTTTGCCCCTATTTAAGATGCCTTGGTCCAAGCCCCAAGCCCCAAATCGGGTTAAAGATCAAATGTCGCAAAAACCGGGGCGTGGTCTGATGTTTTCTCCCAGCCCCGCGCGTCGCGCAAAATCCGGCTGGAATGTCCGGCCTTGGCAATGTCGGACGTGGCCCAGATGTGATCCAGCCGCCGGCCCTTGTCGGCCTCGTCCCAATCTTTTGACCGGTAGGACCACCAGGAATAGAGCAGACCTTCCGGGATATCCGCCCGAGTCACATCCACCCAGTCGCCCGCGTTCTGCACCTGGGCCAGATGCTCAACCTCGATCGGGGTATGGCTGACGATTTTCAACAGTTGCTTGTGCGACCAGACGTCATCTTCGCGCGGCGCGATGTTCAGATCGCCAACCAGAATGGATTTCTTTGGCCTGGCTTTGTGGAAATGGTCGCGCATGTCGGTCAGGTAATCCAGCTTCTGGCCGAATTTCTCGTCCAGTTCGCGGTCAGGCTTGTCGCCGCCGGCAGGGACATAGAAATTTTCGATGGTCACGCCGTTTTCCAGCCGCCCGGCAATGTGGCGCGCGTGGCCCAGACCGGCGAAATCCTGTTGCGCAACCGCTGTGATCGGCAAGCGCGAAAGGATGGCAACCCCGTTATAACCCTTTTGCCCATTGGCGATCATGTGGGTATAGCCAAGGCTGGCAAATCCTTCCGTCGGGATCAGCTCCACCGGGGATTTGCATTCTTGCAGGCACAGAATATCCGGGGCCTGCTCGGCCAGCAGTTTCATCACCAACCCCTCGCGCAGGCGGACAGAGTTGATGTTCCAGGTTGCCAGTGTAAACGCCATTCAAACCCCCGTTTCGCAATGCCGGACTGTACTGCCGGTAACGCCGGCCCGCAACCGTGGCATTCAGTGCAAAAAAGGGCCGGGCGCAAAAAAGACCCCGCAGCAGCGGGGTCAGTCCATCAGGGAGAATTCCGTACCACGTTCCCGGCACGGCGGGCGATTGTTCAGGATTGGGAGAAAATCCCGAATAACTATCCTTATAGTTGCCAAATCGGGCAAAATTAAGGCCTATTTTGCACCCTTTCAGGCGACCAGCCGATATCCGCCGCTTTCGGTCACCAACAACCGGGCATTTGCCGGATCAGGCTCGATCTTTTGACGCAGGCGGTAGATATGGGTTTCCAGCGTATGGGTTGTGACCCCGGCGTTATACCCCCAGACCTCGTGCAGCAGAACATCCCGCGCCACCACGCCATCGGTCGCGCGGTACAGATATTTCAGGATGTTGGTTTCTTTTTCGGTCAGGCGGATCTTTTTCTCGTCTTCGGTGATCAGCATCTTGTTTGAGGGTTTGAATGTGTAGGGCCCCAGTTGGAACACCGCATCCTCGGACTGTTCGTGCTGGCGCAACTGCGCCCGGATCCGGGCCAGAAGCACTGGAAACTTGAACGGTTTGGACACATAGTCATTCGCGCCGGCATCAAGCCCCAGAATCGTATCGGCGTCGGTGTCATGGCCGGTCAGCATCACAATCGGGCATTTGACGCCCTGTTTGCGCATCAACCGGCACAACTCCCGCCCGTCCATATCCGGCAGGCCGACATCCAGGATCACAAGGTCATACATCGCCTCGCGGGCTTTTTCCAAACCGCGCGCGCCGTTTTCCGCTTCGAACACATCGAATTCTTCGGTCAGCACCAGCGAATCCGCCAACGCCTCGCGCAAGTCGGCATCGTCGTCCACCATCAGGATCTTTTTGACATTGCTCATGATAATCTCCTCATGTTCTGCCTAAGACATGGGCCTGATCGGGCGTTTCGGCAAGGAATCCGCAGGGCCTTCACGGGGTCGTGTCAAATTTACGGGAAATGTTTCATATTCCCTGCCAGCGGGATATAGGAAACGCAGATATTGTAACAAAGGACCGCCCCATGGCGCTTGCGCTCAGCCTGCCGGAACAGATTGCCCGCCTCAGGGCTGATCTGCGCATGGGGGTTGGGGTGGTTTTGCACCGGGGCGAAACAGCGGCGCTTGTTCTGTCGGCCGAGACCTTGACCGCTGCCCGGCTGGCCGATGCCCGCGCCCTTGGCCCTGCGGCGCTGGCCGTCACGGCGCGGCGGGCGGAGACATTGAAGGCCCGCGCCTATGACGGCGATCTGGCGCGGATCAAACTGCCGGCCGATGCCAATATCACCTGGGTCCACAGTATTGCCGATCCGTCGGGCGATCTGATCCACCCGATGCAAGGTCCGCATCACAGCCTGCGCGACGGTTCAGCCGATATTCACCGCGCCGCGATTGCCCTGTGCAAACAGGCGTTTCTGTTGCCTGCAGCACTTGTCGTGCCGCTTGCCGATGGGGCCGGACTGGCGGTGTCGCATGGCCTTAACCGGTTGGACCTTGATATGGCGGGGGCCAACCTGTCCGCCAGCAGCCCCTTGCATGAAATCGCCGCCGCCCGCCTGCCGATGGCCGCGTCCGAGGCGGGGCGGCTGCATATTTTCCGCCCGGATGACGGCGGCGAGGAACATTACGCGATTGAGATCGGCCGCCCGGACCGCGCCATACCGGTTCTGTCGCGCCTGCATTCCGCCTGTTTCACCGGCGATCTTCTGGGCTCGCTCAAATGCGATTGCGGCCCGCAACTTCATGCCGCCCTGAACCAGATCGGGGCCGAGGGGCATGGCGTCTTGCTATACCTCAATCAGGAAGGCCGGGGCATTGGGCTTGCCAACAAAATGCGCGCCTATTCCCTGCAAGATCAAGGCTTTGACACGGTTGAGGCCAATCACCGCCTGGGCTTTGAGGATGATGAGCGCGACTTCAAGCTGGGCGCGGAAATCCTGAAAAAGATGGGCTTTGCCGCGGTGCGCCTGATGACGAACAATCCGAACAAGGTTGCGATGATGCAGGCGGCGGGTCTGACCGTGACCGAACGGGTGCCGCTTAAGGCGGGGCGCAACGCCCATAATGCCGATTATCTGGACACCAAAGCGGCCAAAAGCGGGCATTTGCTGTGACCGCACGGTTTGACGATCTGGTGATCACCCGTTGGCGCGCCCGATATCGCAGGCAGGAATTTCCCTGTGCCGTGGGACGCGGCGGCATCGGTGAAAAACGCGGCGAAGGCGACAATATTACCCCGCTTGGCATATATGACATCGCCGGGGCAGGCTATCGCGCCGACCGGATGCTGCGCCCGTCTTTTGCGGTGCCTGCCGTTCCGATCGGTCCTGCGGATATCTGGTCAGATGATCCGGCGGACCCGAACTATAATCAGGGCCTGACCGCACGGCGGTATCCGTTCAGCCATGAACGCCTGCCGCGCCCGGATCCGATGTATGATGTCTTTGCGATCCTGACCTATAATTGGCCCGATCCGGTGCCCGGCGCGGGCTCAGCGATTTTTCTGCACAATTGGCGCAAGCCGCGCCACCCCACGGCGGGATGCGTCGCCTTTGCGCCTGACGTTCTGCACCATATCCTCAGCACATGGTCGCCGCGGGCCCGGGTTGCGATCCGCCCCTGACGTCGCGTTAAAGACTACTGATACGTGCGTTCACCGAATATGGCCGAGCCGACGCGCACATGTGTGGCCCCGAAAGCCACGGCTTTTTCGAAATCCCCGCTCATCCCCATCGACAGATCTTCAAGACCGTTTCGTTTCGCGATCTTTTGCAGCAAGGCGAAGTGCAGCGACGGTTCCTCATCCACCGGCGGGATCACCATCAGGCCGGAAACCGGCAGATCCATCGCGCGGCAAGTGGTGATAAAGGCATCGGCGTCGCCCGGCAGAACCCCGGCCTTTTGCGGCTCCTCGCCGGTGTTGACCTGAATGAAAAGTTCGGGGCAGGCACCGCGCGCCTGCGCCTCATCCGCCAGTTTTCGGGCCAGTTTCTCGCGATCGAGCGCGTGAATAGCCTCAAATAAATCAAAGGCTTGCTTGACCTTGTTGGTCTGAAGCGGCCCGATCAGATGCACCGAAACACCGGCAAACCGGGCGCGAAAGTCCGGCCATTTCCCGGCCGCTTCCTGAACCTTGTTCTCGCCAAACAACCGGTGACCGGCAGCCAGAACCGCCTCGACCCTTTCGTTCGGCTGAACCTTGGAAACCGCGATCAGGTGGACCGATCCCGCAGACCGGCCAGCCTTGGTTTCCGCTGCGCGCAGGCGTGTTTCAATTTCCGAAAGCGACATGGTTTCTCCAATCACAAGGGTCGGTTAAGACCTAACCACAATTTGCAGGAATGAAAATCGGTGCGGTGAAAATTGATCGCGCCTTGCGGCGATACCGTCAAGAAACTAGGCTGGATTGAAACCGCATCCGGTCGCCACCGAAAGAATTCACGCATATGTCAGAACAGAAATTTTCCGCCCGCGACGCCCTCGCCCTTGCCGCCGAAGCGGAAAAGAATCGCGATGCGGGCACGGCGTTTGAACAGTACCTGAAGGTTCTGGCCTATTTTCCCAATCACACAACCGCCACAGCCAAGGTCAAGAAATTGCACAAGCTGTTGGGCGGCCAGATGACCTTGACCCAAGAAGCGGTGAACAAGGTGGTCGAATACCTGAATGCAGGCGATATGCGCGCGGTCGCCGAAGCCGCAGGTCGGTTGAGCGTGATCGCCCCTCGCGAACCGGTTCTGCACAATTTTCGCGGCATTGCCTTGGCGCGTTTGGGCGAACCGGAACTGGCGGTCAGAAGTTACCGCACCGCGATCAAACTGCGACCGAACTACGCCGAGGCGATGAGCAATCTTGGCACCGTGCTGACCGATTTGAAAAAACCGGATGAGGCATTGCCGCTTTTGAACCGGGCGATTGCGCTTAATCCTTCCTTGCCCGAGGCGCTGAACAGCAAGGGCCTGTGCCTGATGATGTTGGGGAATGGGATAAAGGCTGTTGACGCCTTTAACGCCGCAATCAAGATTTTCCCGAAATATCTGACGGCCTTCAACAACAAGGGTCTGGCATTCAAGGAAATGCGCGAATTTGAAACGGCGATCGACACGTTCAAGTCGGGCCTTCAAATGGATCCTAAGAATGTCGATATCCTGAAGAATTTGGGATACACATATTCGGAGAACGGCCAGGAACAACTGGCGCTGGATTGCCTGAAGAAAGCGGATGAGATTTCGCCGGGGAATCCCGAAATCCTGATGCGCTTGGGAAGTCTCTATAGCCAGGTTGGGGATCTCAAGAATTCGATCCAAAGTCTGAAAGCGTCAATCGCCGCAAATCCTGACCAGGCAGAAGCGTACCGGTTATTGGCGGGACTTAAGAAATTCACGGCTGAGGACCCGGACGTTCAGGCGTTTCAAGCGGCTTTTGACCGAAATCAGGGCCTGCCTGAACCTGAAATGCATTTGGGTTTTGCTTTGGGCAAAGCCTATGAGGATACTGGTAAGTATCAGCAAGCGTTCAACTATTGGAACATTGGAAACCGTCGCCGCCGCGACAAAATTGAATATGAAGTCGATACTGATATTTTGCTGACCCGGAAAATCCGAACGTTTTTTTCGCCCGGCACATTTGCCTCGTATCAGGGGTATCAGGACCAGACAGAAAGTCCGATTTTCATCGTCGGGATGATGCGGTCCGGCACCACTTTGATTGAACAGATCCTGGCCAGTCACAGCCAGGTTTATGCGGCCGGGGAATGGGGGTTTATCAACAATTATGCACGAAACCACCGGCGGTTCTTGGATGACGCCGGATTGCCAGACCTGGAAGAGTTCGCCAAAGGCTATCTTGCCAGCCTGCCGGAACAAGCGGGGCAGGCGGCACGTTTCGTAGATAAATTGCCCATTAACTTTCTTTGGGTTGGCTATATTAAAGCGATGTTTCCGAATGCCCGGATAATTAACCTGCGCCGAGATCCAAGGGATGTCGCCTTGTCCGTTTACAAGAACTATTTTGTCTCGGAAGGAAATCAATATGCCTATGATCTGACCGAATTAGGACAGTTTTACATGCTTTACCTTGAAATGATGGATCATTGGCGCCGGGTTTTGCCGGGGGCAATTTATGATATTGGATATGAAGCCGTGGTGACGGATATCCGGACAGAGGCGGAAAACCTGCTGGCCTATTGCGGTTTGGCCTGGGAAGAGTCGGTTTTGAATTTCCAGGAAACCGAACGCGTGGTGAAAACCGCCAGTCTGCATCAGGTTCGGCAGAAAATTCACACGGGTTCTGTCGCCGGTTGGCGGCGTTTTGAAACGGAAATGGCCCCGTTCATTGACGTTATGAACAAGTCCGGCGCACTGGATTCATTTAACCGGACCGGAACCGAGCCGTAATCTCTGAAATATCCGGGTCCTGAAACCCGGAGGAATTCATACCCAGATTTGAATAAAAAAAAAGAGCGGGCCAAGGCCCGCTCTTTCAGAAACTGCGTTCTAAGTGATTAGAATGCGAATCTCAGACCAGCGTCGGTTGTGACTGTACCGCCAACCGAACGCATGGAAACGGCTGCAGTTGCACCGCCACCGAGGCTCTGGCTGTAGGAAACGCCATAAACCTGGGAATTGGTCGCAGCAGCAGTGATCGCGTTGCCAGCGAAGGCATAGATCGAGCCAGCACCAACCGGAGCGCTTACATAAGCGGTGTAACCAGTTGTCGCGCCGCCGGTTTCAGCAGCGTAGTGCAGGCCAACTTTGGCCGAGCCAGCGTCCATGGACAGACCCAGCTGGGTGCCGCCGGTGGAAAGTGCGCCAGCGTCGTAGCCGACGGAAACGCTTGCATTGCCCATGCTGAACGATGCTGCAACTTCGGTGTCGTTACCGTTGCCGCCGGACAGCGAGATGCTGGCCGAACCCAGAGCGAAGTCCAGACGTGCTACGTTAGCACCGCCACCAGCGGACGAGAACGTAGCCCAGGAGAAGGACGAGTTCGCCATGTCAGCGCAGGAACCGGTGAAGCCAACTGCGCAGCCCCAGATACCAGCGTTTTGTGAAATCGCACCGCCGGCGTTACCCAGGGTCAGAGTGGCTGTGCCGTTCGAAACCCAAACGCGCGAACCGGAGAATACGCCGGTACCTGTGCCCATCTGAGCGCGGGTGAAGGCGCCGAATGTCAGGCCGCCGTCGGTTGTGCCGGACATGGAAACGTTGATACGGGTACGGTAGGTTGTTACGGTTGTACCAGCGGTCGAGGTGATACCGATACGGGATGTGCCGGCGATCGACACTTCAGCAGCAGCAGCGCCAGCAAGCAGCGTCAGGGCTGTGGTAGTGAGAAGAACT
>JAURMY010000275.1 GCA_030830465.1 Alphaproteobacteria bacterium | reverse complement strand
GAAATCTTCGGGCCGGTCTTGCATGTGGCGACCTTCAAGGGCGGCGATATTTCCGCGATTGTCGATGCGATCAACGCCACAGGCTATGGTTTGACCTTCGGCATGCATTCGCGAATTGACGACCGGGTTGAGGAGGTCACCTCGCGCCTGAATGTCGGCAATATGTATGTGAACCGCAATCAGATCGGGGCCGTGGTCGGCAGCCAGCCCTTCGGCGGAGAGGGCCTGTCGGGCACCGGACCCAAGGCGGGCGGCCCGGATTACCTGCCCCGGTTCACCCGCGCGGAAGCCGTCGAAACCACCGTGGCCGCAACTTCGCAAGCCGATACAGGCGCTGTTGCCGGCCTGCTGGCCGCTGTCGCGGGTAAACCGACGGGCTTGCTTGACTCAACCGAATTGCCGGGGCCGACCGGTGAATCCAATCGCCTGTCACGATTTGGGCGCGGCGTGGTCTTGTGCCTCGGCCCATCGCTGAAAGCGGCGAAATCTCAGGCCCGGATCGCAAGGGAAAACGGCTGTTTCGCGGTCGTGGTGGCCGAAGCCTATCTTGAGGCGGATGGCCTTTCGGGAACATTGAACCGTGCGGATCTGACCGGCCTTGAAGGCTTTGATCTGGTGGCGCTCTGGTCTGACGAGGCTGATCTGCGCGCGGCTAGGCACGCTTTGGCCGCCCGCGCGGGTCGGTTGATCCCGCTTGTCACCGGTCGCGATCTGGCGGAACGCTGCCGGATCGAACGGCATATCTGCATCGACACAACCGCCTCTGGCGGCAATGCCAGCCTGCTGGCTTCGGTGAAAAACTGACGGGGCCCGCTTCTTTGGGCTGAAAATATCCCGGGGGAGGTCCGGCAGGGGCAACGCCCCCGCCGGTTTATTACCGGATCAAAGCCCCGGTTTTGCGGCGGATTACTCCGCCGCCCAGCCGGAAACGGATTTCACTTCAAGATAGTCTTCCAGACCCCAGACACCGCCCTCGCGCCCGTTGCCTGACATCTTGTAGCCGCCAAAAGGCGACCCGGCGCCGCGCGTGGTGCCGTTCATTTCAACCATGCCCGAGCGCAGGCGACGGGCCACCCGCGCGCCTTTTTCACCGTCCTGCGTCTGGACATAATTGGTCAGGCCATAGGGCGTGTCATTGGCGATGCGGATCGCGTCTTCCTCGGTGTCAAAGGGAATGATCGACAGAACCGGCCCAAAGATTTCTTCACGGGCGATGGTCATCTGGTTGTTCACATCGGCAAACACGGTCGGACGCACGAAATAACCGCGGTTCAGCCCTTCGGGACGGCCCGGGCCACCGGCGACAAGGCGCGCGCCTTCGTTGATCCCGACCTCGATCAGGCCCTGGATCTTGGTCCACTGGGCCTCGGACACCACCGGGCCGATATGGCGGCCGGCTTCTTCCGAATGGCCGACCGTGATCTTGTCGGCGGTGGCGGCGGCGGTTTCAACGGCGGCATCATAGACACCGCGCTGAACCAGCATCCGTGTCGGAGCGTTGCAGGATTGTCCGGTGTTGTTCATGCAGCGCAGAACCCCGCGGGCCACGGCCTTTTCGTCGGCATCTGCAAAGACGATATTGGCACCTTTTCCACCCAGTTCCAGCGACACGCGCTTGATCGTGTCGGCGGCATTTTTCTGAATGGCGATGCCGGCGCGGGTTGAGCCGGTGAAGGAAATCATATCCACATCCGGATGCCCGGAAAGCTGGGTGCCGACGCCCATACCATCGCCGTTCACCAGATTGAAGACGCCCTTCGGAAAGCCCGCTTCATCAACGATTTCGGCAAACAGCATACCGGACAAAGGCGCGATTTCGCTGGGCTTCAGGATCATCGTGCACCCGGTCGCCATGGCCGGAATCGCCTTCAAAGCGATCTGGTTCATCGGCCAGTTCCAGGGGGTGATCATGCCGACGACACCGATCGGTTCCAGCAGGATGCGGTCGTTCGGCGCGTGATCGCCCAGCATCTTGGTAAATTTGAAGTCTTTGAAAGCTTTGATAAAGTTGCCGATATGCCAGCTGCCGGTTGTGACCTGCTGTTGCTTGGACATGTCAATCGGCGCGCCCATTTCCATGCTGATCGCGGCGGCCATGTCGTCGGCGCGGCGGTTATAGACCTCCAGCAGCTTTTCAATCAGCGCCAGGCGTTCTTCGCGCGGGGTCATCATCCAGGGCTCAAACGCCGCACGGGCGGCGGCAACGGCAGCGTCGGTGTCGGCTTTGCCACCAAGCGAGATCACCGCGCATGGCTCTTCGGTGGACGGGTTGATCACGTCAAGGTCGTTGGCTTGGGCGGGCGCGACCCACTGGCCGTTGATATAGAATTGGCGCTTGTCCAGCATGATAGGCTCCTGAGAAAATAGGGATGAAATTTGGCGGCACAGTGTCAAATGGGTGCCGATGATGCAAGGGGGGATGGGGGCATAAAAAAGGCCCCGCGAACGGGGCCTTTCGCTTTCACGAAAAAGACGCTTACGCCTCTTCTTTTTCCGAACCGATCTCTTCGCCGGTGGTCTGATCGACGACTTTCATCGACAGGCGCACCTTGCCGCGATCGTCAAAGCCCATCAGTTTGACCTTCACTTCCTGACCTTCTTTCAGGATGTCCTTGGGGTGGTTGACCCGCTCGCTGGACAACTGGCTGACATGCACAAGACCGTCGCGCTTGCCAAAGAAGTTCACGAAAGCGCCAAAGTCCATCAGCTTGACCACTTTGCCGGTGTAAATCTGGCCGACTTCCGGCTCGGCCACGATGGACCAGATCATGTCATAGGCCTTCTTGATCGAGTCGCCGTTCGGCGAGGCGATCTTGATGATGCCTTCGTCATTGATGTCGACCTTGGCGCCCGACACTTCGACGATTTCACGGATCACTTTACCGCCCGAACCGATCACTTCGCGGATCTTGTCCGGGTTGATCTGCATGGTTTCGATGCGCGGCGCGTGCTCTGAGAACTGACCGGCCTCGGTCAGCGCATGGGCCATTTCGCCCAGAATGTGCATCCGGCCGTTCT
>JAURMY010000274.1 GCA_030830465.1 Alphaproteobacteria bacterium | reverse complement strand
CTGTCGCGGATCGCGAATTTTGACGATCTGGACCCGTTGCAAATGGACCCGGCCCTGTCGGTCGAGATCATCGAGGCGGGGCGTCCCCTGCCCGGCGACGCCGATCTTGTTCTGATTCCGGGCACCAAATCCACCATTGCCGATCTGGCCTATTTCCGCGCGCAGGGCTGGGATATCGACCTCGCCGCCCATATCCGGCGCGGCGGGCATGTTCTGGGCATTTGCGGCGGCTATCAAATACTGGGCCGCGAAATCTGTGACCCCGAAGGGATCGAGGGCCCCCCGGCGCGCGTTCAGGGATTGGGCCATCTGGATGTTGTCACGGTCATGCACCCGAAGAAACACCTCAGCACCGTAACCGCGACCGATCTGGTTTCAGGCCAATCCCTGTCCGGCTATGAAATCCACATCGGGGAAACCACCGGCCCCGGACGTGACCGGCCCTGGTTGAACCTGCGGGGTGAAATGGAGGGTGCGCAATCCGCAAGCGGGCGGGTTCAGGGCTGCTATTTGCATGGAATGTTCAGTTCGGACGGGTTTCGCCGGGCTTATCTGGCGCGTCTGGGCGTGTCCGCTTCGGGCTTTGATTACGCGCAAGAGGTTGAGACAACCCTTGACGCGCTGGCCACCCATCTGGAAGCCAGCCTTGACCTTGACGCCCTGCTGGCGCTGGCGGAATAGCGGTTATTCGAATTCGCGGCTGGCCAGGGCGCGCTGGATTTCCCGGCGCACCAGTTTGCGCACGTTGCGGGTGATCCGGTCGCCCAGTTCGCCTTGCAATTCTTCCCGCACCATTTGGGACACCAGATCGCGCAACGTGTCTTCGTCCAGAATGGAATCGTCCTGTTCGGCGAAGTTGATGGTTGAATCCTCGTCATCCAGCGCCGTATCGGGCGTGTCACCCAACGGATCAGCCGCCGATGTTTCCGGGGCGGTTGCCTGATCGGCGGTTTCTTCCGGGTCGGCATAAAAGGCGGCGACACGGGGCGGACGCTGGCCGAAAACACCGCTCATCCGAAGTGGAGCCTCTGCCGAGGGGCTGTCGGTGTTGTCTGCGGTTTCCGGGTCAGCCTCATCCGCCGCGACCTCGGGATCATCGGCAAGGGCCACGGGCGGTTCAGAAGGCTCCACCACGGCGTCTGCTTGGCTGTCGGCCTCAACCGCTTCTTCAGAACCGGCCTCCGGCGCGGCAAGTGCCGCTTCATCGGTGACATCCGGCGCGAAATCTTCGGCGTCCAGATCTTCGATTCGGGCTTGCGTCGCCTCGGTATCGGCTTTCATCGCGCGGCTGGCGCGGTCAAACAAAGCTTCGTCCGGTGAGAAGGTGAAAGACCGGGCACGGGGCGGGCGGGCGGCGTCCTGTTCGGCCTCAGCATGGTTGTCGCGGGTCGGACGCGCACCATCAGCCACGGGGCGCAGATGCAACCGTTCGGGGCGGGCGGGGCGCACCGGCTCTGCCGCCGGGCTTGGCGGATTGTCGTCTTGTTTCTCGGTCACCCGCAGGGCGGCGGTCAGCACCAGTTTTTCGTCGCCGCGCGGCGTTTCCGCAGGTTTCGGCCGGGCGAACTGGCGCACCACGGCGTCAATATCGCGGACGGTTTCATTGGACGGCGGCGTACCGGTCCCGCTGGCATCTTCCGGCGCCTCGGATTTCGGCGCGCCGCGCAGCATGGCCGCCGCGGCTTCCTCGGGCGAGCGGGATTCGGGTTTGGGGCGCTGGGATGTTTCAGCCCGGCTGTCAGCCGATTTGCTTTCCTCAGACACCAGCCTGCGGATCGAGGACAGGACATCCTCGACATCCATCGAAGAAACCGGATCAGACATCAGTACCCCCCATTTGCCGCACTTATAGTATACGGTGTGATGTTTTCACACAACACCTTGAACTGGCAATCAGTTTTTTCCGGCGCGGGAAAAAATCTTCTGCAGCAACTTATCTTCTTTGGTCGGCCCGGGTGCGGTCGAAACCCTGTTGTAGTTTTCGTTTGTGTCATAGGTCTTGATTCCCAGGTTGAGGTGTTTCACCGTCAACAGACCCATAGCGGACAAAAGCGAATAAACTGCTACGTAGTGATCATGCTCTGCCGTTGTCAGGTTGGATTCAGCCTGCACCAGATCCTGTTCGGCATTGAGGATATCCAATGTCGTCAGCGCGCCCAGATTTGCCTCTTCGCGGATCCCCTGCAACGCAACACGCGAGGCGCGCACCTGCTTGGCCTTTGCCACAATAGAGGCTTGTGCGATTTCAATCCGCGACCACGTGATGGCCACGGCCTGCGCGACCGATTTGCTGGTCAATACCAGATTGGCCTTTGACTGGTCTTTCAGCGCAAGCGCCTGCCGATAGGCCGATGTATAAGCGCCGCCCGCATAAATCGTGGCACTGGTTCCAAGGCTGATCGTGGCGGAATTGTTGATCCCGGTCGCGGGATTGGCCCCAAGCGAGCCGGACAGGGTGATTTTCGGCTTCAAGGCGGTTTCCGCCCGCGCCACGTTCAGTTCAGCGATCTTCACCTGCTGCTGGGCTGCGGCGATTGCCGGATGGGTTTTCAATGCAATTGTGGTGGCGGCGGCCATCGTGCCGGGATAGCGCGGCAGGGGCGGCGGCGCCTTAATCTGACCCGGATAAAGACCAACGGCCAGCTTGTAATTCTCGCGCGAGATTTCAAGCGCGCCCTGCGCGATTGCAACCGCGGCCTGGGCCCCGGCATAGGCCGCTTCGGCCAGGCTGACATCGGTATGGCGCACTTCGCCCACCTCGAACCGGTCCTTGGCAGCCTGAACCTGCCGCGCCAGAACTTCCTGGTTGTTTTCCGCCAATGCCAGCGACTGCATGTCGCGATGCATATCCATAAAGGCCGTAACGGCGTCCAGCAGCACGCCTTGTTCGGCGGCGGTCAGATTGGCGCGACCGGCCTCCACGGCCAAACGAGCAACTTCGACGGCCTGTTTTGTGGCGCCGCCATCCCAAACTGTCAGGCTGGCACTGAGGGACAATGAGTTTCGGTAAGTGGTGTAGTTCGCCCCCAGAGCAGGCACCAAATAGGAACCCGTGCTCGACGCGGAAACGGAAACCGAGGGCCGGTAAGAGGCATAGGCCTGAGCAACCCCCTCGTCGGTCGAGCGCAGGCCCGCACGCGCGATTTCAAGCTGGGTGCTGTTGCGATAGGCGCTGATCAACGCATCCGTCAGCGATTGCGCCGATGCCGGCATGGCCATAGCGCCGCTCAATATCAAAACGCCAGCGGCGAATATGCCTGCCCTGAACCCCCCCATGTGCCCCCGATCCTTTTCCTTTAACACCCGAACCGGCAGCGGTCCGGCAATAGTTCTATAATGTGAACGCCGCCCTGCGCTCAAACCCGGGCAGCACCGGCGCAACCGCGTCAAACGCCGTATGCCAGGCAATCCGCCCACCGGCTTTCACCCCGACCCTGCATTGTCCGACGGCGCCATCTGCGAACAGGGCGACAAGTTTGCCGCGTTCTTTCAACTGGGCCAGAAGGGTCTCGGGGATTTGTTCCACGGCACCGCCGAAAACCATGGCGTCATAGGGGCCGTGCTTGGGCGCGCCTTCGGTCAGCGCGCCATTGAACACCACCGCGTTGTCCACCGATTCAGCCGCCAGATTGGCCTCGGCCTCGGCTGCCAGTTCCGCATCGTCCTCAACCGCCACGACGGCTTCCACCATCCGGGCCAGAACCGCACTGGAATAGCCCAGCCCGCAGCCCAGCAACAACACCATGTCTTTCGGACCCACCGCCACTGCGTCCAGCATTTTTGCCAGAACCCGCGGATCCAGCACAACCCGGTGCGCGTTCAGCGGAATATGCTCGCCGCAATAGGCCACATCGCGCCGGGCCGTGGGGACGAACACTTCCCGCCGGACCGACAGCATCGCTTCGATAATCGGAAATTTGGTGACATCCGAAGGCCGTATCTGGCAATCGACCATAGCGGTCCGAAGCTTTGCGAAGTCTGTCATTGGGCTGCTCAAGAATCGTGCGGATTTGTTTGGCAGAGTCTTGCCACAGAAACCCGGGGCGGGCAACTCGCGATCCATTAGAATGCCATATTCCCGCCGATCGTCGCGGCGGATTGCCCCACGGATTTCCAATGCGTTCCGCATCTGTTAAAGATGTTGTCACCATGCGCCATAAGGGGAAATCATTCCTTTTTGCGGTTAACCCCGCGTCGCGACCGGCGCAAAATGCAATCTGTTGCCGTTGCGTCAACCAGTCAGATTTCAAACCTGAAAGAAGAATGGATGCTTCATTCTTGGCGAATTTTGACAATGATATTTTGCTTGGCCGCCAGCCCGGCAGTGGCCGATATCCCCGCCGGAACGGTTTCGCAAACCTTCGCACCGCCGACGCCCTATCAAAGAGCGCCACACCACGATTCCAGCCCGCGGGTATTGAAATTCCTTTGGGGCAAGGACGCGGTGCCTGGAATTTATTACGTGCCTTACAACTCGCATGCCTCCACCAACTACACTGATTTACATCCTTCCAATCTTATCGGCATCATTCGCGGGCGCTACTCTTTCGGAACCTTTAACAATTCCTTTAACGACCGGACGGTTTTTGCCGGGCTGACCCGGGACATCGCGCTGGGCCGAAGATTTGGCATTGAGTATTCGTTCGGACTGATGGTGGGGTATCAAGGGAAACTGGCGGGTTCCTTTGGTTCCGGGCCGCTGCGGTTCTTGCAGCCGCTTTTTCAAGGCAACCTCAACCCCTACGTCACGGTTGGCCCCTATTACCGTTTGACGGAACGTCTGGATGTCAGTTTGAACTGGAGTCTTGCCTTCGTGTCCCTTGGCTTCAAGTACAGATTTTGAATGTCTTCCAAATCGCTTGAGCGGAAATCGCACAAACGGATTTGGACAAAGTCGCAATTTCCGCCCAATGCCCTAGACATCCCGTTCCAAGATCAGTATCTCGGCGGATGTGGAAAATATCCCCGGCATCACCGGAGATCGTTCGCCACAGAAGTGCACCATTTAAGTGTCACAGCACACTTAACAAAGGCGAGTTGGCGGAGTGGTGACGCAGCGGATTGCAAATCCGTGTACAGGAGTTCGATTCTCCTACTCGCCTCCAAATTTTTCAATGGGTCAGCGGCTTTACACAGCGTAAGTTCGGACCATGCCGGAAGGCTCGGCCGCCGGCTTTTGCCATGCCTGACATATTCTTGAAGCACGGCCTGTTTTTTGGCCCGGCCGTTAGGGATAAATCTTTAAGATTTCTTTAACACTAAGGGTTGTTTAGTCGCAAATATTACACAACCTTTACGGATATTTTTCTTGCCCCGGCTCAACGGCTGTGCCACACATGTTCCTGCAAGCAGCAGAATGGTCTGCCGGCCGGAAACATACCACCCACCCCACCCCTCGCTCCCTTGTTTCCGGCTGGCAGGCTCTGCTTTCCGCCGCTGCCGGCGATTCCGCGCTTGAAATAGG
>JAURMY010000035.1 GCA_030830465.1 Alphaproteobacteria bacterium | reverse complement strand
TTGCCGCCGCGCGCACCGCCCATGATGTGCTGTTGCCGGGGCTGGAAAAGCTGCACGCGGCGCTGGCCGAAAAGGCCGAGGCCTTCAAGGACATCATCAAGATCGGCCGGACCCATACCCAGGACGCCACCCCGCTGACCCTGGGACAGGAGTTCGGCGGCTATGCGTTTCAGGTCGCCCAGGGGATCAGGCGCGTGCGCCATGCGCTTGAAAACATTTACCCTTTGGCACAGGGCGGCACGGCGGTTGGCACCGGGCTGAACACGGAAAAGGGCTGGGATGTCATGGTCGCCGCCAATATGGCCAAGATCACCGGCCTGCCTTTTGTCACCGCTCCCAACAAGTTTGAAGCGCTGGCCGCGCATGACGCGATGGTGGAGATGTCCGGCGCTTTGAAGACCGTCGCCGCCAGCCTGTTCAAGATCGCCAATGACATCCGGTTGCTGGGCTCCGGCCCGCGCTGCGGTCTGGGCGAATTGATGCTGCCCGAGAATGAACCCGGCAGCTCGATCATGCCCGGCAAGGTCAACCCGACCCAGGTTGAGGCGATCACACAGGTCTGCGCCCATGTCATGGGCAATGATGCGGCCATCGGGTTTGCCGGTTCGCAAGGGCATTTCGAACTTAATGTCTATAAACCGATGATGGCCTATAACCTGTTGCAATCCATGCAGCTTTTGGGCGATTCGGCGGTGGCCTTCACCGACAATTGCGTGGTTGGCATTCAGGCGGATGAGGAACGGATTTCCAAACTGATGTGGGAAAGCCTGATGCTGGTGACCGCCCTTGCACCGGAAATCGGCTATGACAATGCCACCAAGGTCGCCAAGACCGCGCACAAGAACCGCACCACCCTGAAACACGAAGCGATTGCCCTTGGTTTCGTGGACGAAGCCACGTTTGACCGGGTTGTAAGGCCGGAAAACATGATCGGCCCGAAAGGCTGAGCCATGGCAGATCCTGTCAATCTGAACCGGTTTCGCAAGCAGAAAGACAGGCAGGAACAGAGCGCCAAAGCGGATGAGAACGCGGTGAAATTCGGGCGCAGCAAGGCCGAAAAGCAAAGGCAAAAAGACCAGCAGGCGCGGCAATCGCGCCTGTTGGATCAGCACCGGATCTCAGCCGATGACTGACAGCCGCCCGCGCAAACATTCGCTGACGCTGAAGGGCCACCGCACCTCGGTTTCGCTGGAGGATGAGTTCTGGCAGGCCTTTCGGGATATCGCCCGCATCCGCGATTTGCCGCTGAACGTGCTGGCGGCTGAAATTGATGCCGAGCGCGGGCTTGAAACCGGCCTGGCCGGGGCGATCAGGCTTTATGTTCTGCGCTACTATCGCGATCGGTAACGCGTTTGGTCAGCTTAAGGTAAATGCCGTCTTTAGAGCGCACGGTCAGGTGGGCAACAGGCACCGGCACGCGGTCCTTCACCGGTTCAAAACGATAGGCGCGCACCAGCATGGCCAGCAGCAAAACCCCCTCGACCATCGCGAATCCGGCGCCGGTGCAAACGCGCGGCCCGGTCGAAAACGGCATATAGGCCTCGCGCTGGCAGGTTTTGCCGTTTTCGGTTTGCCAGCGGGTCGGGTCAAATGCATCGGGACGCTCCCACAGGCGTTGATGCCGGTGCAGGTGCCAGGGCGACAGGACCACATGGGCGCCAACCTTTATCCGGCGACCGCGAAAACGCTCGGGCCGGGTGGCTGTGCGGATCATCATCGGAACCGGCGGATAAAGGCGCAACGCTTCGCGAAACACATCCCGGGTGAACCCGAGTTTGGACAATGCGCTGAACCGGGGCGCATCGCCAAGCGCCGCTTCAGCCTCTGCTGCCAGCCGGTCCTGGGTCCGGGGGTCCAAGGCCAGCAAATAAAGCGCCCAAGCCAGCGCTGACGCCGATGTTTCATGGCCCGCCAGAAAGAATATCGCGACCTGATCAACCATTTCGGCCGTGTCAAACCGGGTATCCGTGACCGGATCGACCGTGGTCATGATCTTGGTGGCCAGATCGTCCGGCGCGGTCCCGGCCTCAATCTGTTGCATCCTTTGCGCGGTCAATTGCGTCAGCAAAACCCGGATCGCGCGCCCGGTGCGCAGGGTTTCGCGGCGGTGAAATTTCGGCATCCAGCGCGGCAGCGGCAGAAAGGACCCCAGATTTAGCAGGGGCTGGGTGCGCTGATAGGCGCGAAAAGCGGTGAAAACGTCGGTTGCGATCCGGTCGGTGATCGGCAAGGAAAACAGAGTGCGAAAAATCACATCCGCCGCCAGAAACGAAGTTTCCTCTTCTATTTCAACGGCCTCGCCTGCCGGTTTTGCCGCAAAGCGCTCTAAAGCCGCCTGCCCGGCCTTGACCATATCGGGAAAGGCCGATTTCAGACGCCCGCCTTCAAAGGCCGGGTCGATCATCCGCCTTTGCCGCTTCCAGACCTCGCCATTGGTCACGAAAACCGACCGGCCCAGCAGGGTTTCAAGGCTGTCGGCAATCACTTCGGATTTCGGAAAATCGGCGGGTCGTTCGGACAGAACGGTTTTTACCAGGTCCGGTTGATTGATGAAATAAGAGCGGAAAAACGGGGTGCGGAATTCGGCCATCCAGGCCCGGTACAACCTTGCCGGTTGGGATGAGAAAATATCCTTGCGAAACAGCATCATATAGCGCCAAAGCGAAACTTTGTCGGGGCGCGATACCGGTTTTGGCGGGATGATGTCGGGCCGGGTCATTGCGGATCCAGCGCCTGATAGGGCGACAGGGCCGCCACGATGCGCGACGGCGAAGGCGGGCGGTCACGATACCGGTCGGCAAGCGTCACCGGACCGGCGGTGATCTGAAAATAATCATAATCCTTCGGCTGATCAAAGGCACAGAGATACTGAAAATGCAGCCGGAAGAACCGCCATTTCATCGCGTCATAGCGCTGTTTGCTCAGCGACTGGGTGAAGGCCGCCGAAATCACCAAGGGCCAGCGTTTTTCCGCCTCCTGCCCCGCGCCGCTGACCGCCACCGGATCGCACAGCGCAAAGGTACAGCCGTCGCCGGGTGCTGTCACATCGACCCATGTCAGGGCGTCTGAACGGGACAGATCGCGCAGATCGCGCCGCAAGCGCCCGGCCTTTGGCAAAAAGCTGAGCATCGGCACCACATGGCCAAGGGTCAGAAAGGACAAGGCCGGTTTGAACGCCCTCGCGCCCCGCTTGCGCAGCAGATCCGCCAGAACCATCACCCCCAGATGTGCGCCCGAGGAATGACCGATCACCAGAACTTCGTCCACATCCGTGTTCAGCGCGGCGGTGATCCGGTCGGCAAAATCCTGCATCCTGTGTTCCAGTTGGGGCGGGTTGGCGCCGTGGAACTGGGCCGAAAACGCGTAATCATGCAACAGATAATAGGCAAACAGCCGGTTATCGAGCTTGCGAAAGGCCCGCATCATCAGAAACACAAAGGCCGCCCCCACCGCCACGCTCAGCCAGAGCCAGGTGAAATGCGCCACCCCGCGCCCGATCAGAACGGCCAGCGCCAGACTGACAAGCCATTGCAGCGGCAGCATGAAGATCGGGTAAAGTGCCGCGATCACCGGCCCTTTGCGCAGCCGCATCAACCGGAACAAGGCGCCGCTGCCGACATAGATCCAGACCAGCCGCGCCAGCAGCAAAAAGGTCGCCGGGATTGAGCGGTCCATGGATTTCTGCACGATGTCCGACCACAACAGAAAGGCGATTTCGGTCTGGCTGTGCTGCCCGTCGATCCGCGCCCGGACCGACCAGG
>JAURMY010000273.1 GCA_030830465.1 Alphaproteobacteria bacterium | reverse complement strand
TTTTATGTCCCGCCCTGATCCCGATCCGACTTTGTCTGCGCTGTTCAACATCACGTTTGTGCGGCTTGCTTCGCGTCTTGAGGCCGTCACACAAAAGCAATTGTTAAAACCGGTCGGCCTGAAAGTGCAGGAATGGCGCGTGCTTTATTGCCTGAGCGTAAGCGGCGATCATCACCTGCGTCAGCTTGCGCGGCGGTTGTCCACCGATGCGTCCCATGTCAGCCGGATCTTGGTCGGGATGGAAAAACAAGGTCTGGTGCAACGGTCTGCCGATCCCAGTGACGCCCGGCGCACACGGTTTTCAATCACCCCAAAGGGCCGGGATGTGTTTGCACAACTGTGGCCCGTTGCCGACAGGATCAGCGCCGGGTTTCGTGCGCTTTGTGCCCCGGAAGAACTGGCACAACTGGAGGCGCTGATCGCGCGGGCGACCGCGCATGCCGAGGCGCTGCTGGGCGATCAAACGGACCCGTGAACGACCCTCAGTTGCCGCCGTCCCCCAGCGCCTCGGCCTCGGCCTGTTCGGTCTCATCCCAGAATCCGATGCGGATGCCATAGGCGAATTCGCTGCCGCCGACCATTTCGACATCGGAATCCGACCTTGTGATCCGGTTGTGATGCCGGGTTGCCCAGTCCAGCAAACGCGCGCTGAGCCGGTCAATCACCGGCTGGTGCTGCGCCATCGCGCCGAGATCGTGAAATTCATCGGGGTCGGTTTGCAGATCATAAAGCATTGGCCGATAGCCGGATGCCGCCACCATCTTCCAGCGCCCGTCAAAAACCATTTGCAGCCGGCAATCGCCAATATCCTTGCCCAGCATTTTGCGCGCCTTGCGATAGGCGTAGTCATATTCGCTGAAGACGCAATCGCGCAAAGGCCCGTTCTGGCGCCCCTCAAGAATCGGCATCAGGGAATGGCCCTCCAGAATATGATGCCGCACCTGCCCGCCTGCAACGTCCACAAAGGTCGGCAACAGGTCTATCGACTCGACCAATTCATCGGACACCGTGCCGCGTGTGGCATCGGCCGAGGCCGACGGGTCCATGATGATCAACGGGATGCGCGCAGAGGCGTCGTGAAACAATTCCTTTTCGCCCAGCCAGTGATCGCCCAAATAGTCGCCATGATCCGAGGTGAACACGATCAGTGTCTGCGCGGCCTGCCCGGTCCGGTCAAGATAGTCGACCAGCCGCCCGATCTGATCATCAATCTGTGTGATCAGCCCCATATAGGCCGGGATCAGCCGCTCGCGCACCCCGTCGCGGTCATAGACCTTGGCAAAGCGGTGCTGGTGATAGGCCCCAAGCACCGGATGGGGATTGTCCTTTTCGACCGGATCCCGCTGAACCGGCGGCACGTCGGCGGCAGAATACATGCCGTGATAGGGGGCCGGGGCCATATAGGGCCAGTGCGGTTTGATATAGCTGATATGCAGGCACCAGGGCTTGTCGCCGGCCTGATCCATAAAGGCCATGGCGCGGTCGGTCGTATAGGCGCTTTCGCTGTCTTCGGCTTTGACCCGCGCCGGTTTGTCGGCATGGGCAATCAGCCAGCCCGACAAAAGTTCGTGATCCTCGCCTTCGGCGGAATTGGCCCAGCTTTCCCAGGGATTTGGCCCGTCATAACCTTTGTCGTTCAGATATTGATTGTAAAACTGTGGCCGCTTCTTGCCTTTGGATGGGTGTAACCCGTCCAGCCGGTCCCAGCTTTCAAAGCCGCATTGCGACAATTGCGTGCCGACCTCCGAGGCCGGGTCAATGCCCAGCCGTTTCATCCCCTCAAGATCCGCCGCCATATGGGTCTTGCCGCTGAGAACCGTGCGCATGCCCAAAGGGTTCAGATGATCGCCAATGTTCAGTTCCCCCACCCGCAGCGGCGCGTTGTTCCAGGTGCTGCCATGGCTGCGGGCATAACGGCCGGTGTAAAAGCTCATCCGGCTGGGGCCGCAGATCGGGCTTTGGACATAGGCCCGGTCAAACCGCACACCCCGCGCCGCCAGGGCGTCAATATTCGGCGTGCGGATCGTCTTGTGGCCATAACAGGCCAGATAATCCCAGCGCAGTTGATCGCACATGATGAACAGAATGTTTTTCGCGCCCATACCGGCCCCTTTGCGTGCTTTCGGTTTGTCAGAAATCGGGTGGCCTGCGCCCTAGTCCGTTTTGGCCATGACCTCGCCGCCGGCGGCTTCGGTCAGATCATTGCGGAACTCAAACAATTCAGGAAAGAAATAATACTGGGTGGTCGAGGCCAGATAATCCTGAAAAAAAGTACCGCCGGTGCCGCGTGCGCGAATGCCGATCTGGCGGCGCACCATCAGGATGTGATTGTGCCGCCAGGACTGAAACCGCCGGTCCAGTTCAAAGGCATGTTCGGCCAGTTGAAACAGGTCATGTTCTGCCCAGCGGTTTCGATAGACCTCCAGCAAGGTCTTGTTGCGCCGTTCGAACACCGCGAAAAACGCCGCCCGCAGGCTGCGCGGATGTTCCGCCCGAAGCCCTGGCCACAGGGTATCAACCCGGTCCACATAGACCTGACCGGCGGTTTCGCACAGACCGACCATCACTTCGACCTGACGGAACTGGCGCGATTGCATCCCGGACGCCCCGGTCAGATTGCCGCGAAACTCGGCAAAATCGGCGGCTGACATGGTTTCCAGTACCGTCCAGTGCGCCTCGGCCAGACGCATGATCTCGCCCAGCCGTTTCAGCAACCAGTTGGCCTGGGGAATATCGTCGCCGTCCAGCATGTCGATGATCCGGGTCAGATCGAAAATGATGTGTTTGAACCAGATTTCCAGCACATGATGGACCGTCACGAACAGATGTTCTTCGGGATGCGGCGTGACCTGCCGCATCGAGGTCAAAAGCTGGTCCAATTGCAGGTGGTAGGAATAGTCAAACTGTTTGCTGCCGGTTGGACTGGTCATTGGGGCCTCGCATGAAATGGGTCGGAAAAACCAATCATGTTGCCAGCAATGTGTCAATCTTGACCCGCAGGCGCGTTCTGCTAGGCTTTTTTCATCTTATGACAGGGGGCAGCCATGGCACCGAAAGATCAAAGTGACGACCAACTGGGCCGCGCGCGCGTGCGCGACAACGCGGAACTGAACGCATATTACGAGGATTTGGCCCAGTTTGAGACCGGCGCCCTGTGGACCGTCGCCAATGATATTGAACCCTGGGAGCCAAAACCGATGTCGGCAGCGGTGATCTGGCGGCACAAGGATCTGCGGAAAAACATTTTCCGCGCCCTTGAACTGGTGAAACCCGAAGATGCGGGCCGCCGGGTTGTTTACTTGCGAAACCCCAAACGGCGCGAGGTTTCGGCCTGTTGCGGTTGGCTGTTTTCCGGCATTCAGGTGATGAATCCCGGCGAAATGGCCCCGGCCCATAATCACGCTGCCAGCGCCCAGCGGTTCATCATGGAAGGGGAAGGCGCCTTTACCGTGGTGCATGGCCACAAACTGACCCTTGGCCATCGGGATTTTGTGATCACCCCGAACGGCACCTGGCACGAGCACGGGGTGATGGAAACCGGCACCACCTCCTTTTGGCAGGACGCGCTGGATATTCCGCTGACCAATGCGCTGGAGGCGAATTTTTACGAAGTGCACCCGGACGATTACCAGAACTCCAACCTGCCCTGGAACGCCAGCCCGGCCACCTATGGCACCCCCGGCATGTTGCCGGCGCGGGAAAAATGGGGCGCGTTTTATTCGCCCCTGATGAAATACACCTGGGACAAGACCTATGAAGGCTTGCAGAATTTCGCCGCCGTCACCGATGGCGATGCCTTTGACGGGGTGATCCTGAAATATGTGAACCCGGAAACCGGCGGCGACCCGATGGCGACGATGGGCAATGCGATGCAAATGCTGCGCCCGGCTGAGCACACAAAGGCGCATCGCCATACCGGCAACGTGATTTATCAGGTGGCCAAGGGGGACGGCTATTCGGTGATCGGCGGGGTGCGGTATGACTGGACCGAAAAAGACATCTTCTGCGTCCCCGCCTGGACCTGGCACGAACATTGCAACAGTTCCGCAACCGATGACGCTTGCCTGTGGCAGGTCAATGATTTTCCGGTTATGGAAAAACTGAAATTCTATCGCGAGCAGGCCTTCCCGGAAAACGGCGGCCATCAGGAAATCACCGGCAAGGCTTAAGGAAAATCGCATGAAACTGGTCACTTACCGCAAGCATCCCGCAGCTGCCGGGCATCTTGGCGCCCTGATCGACGATATGGTCGTTGATATCGAAGCTTTGGGCGAAGCCCTGGGCGAGCCCCTGCCCGGCACCATGCTGGACTTCATTGATCTCGGCCCCGGCGCGGTTCAGGACCTCAACGATATCTTCGCGGAAATGGAGGGACGGTTTCCCCTTGGCACCGCGACACCTTTCGCCAATGTCACCTTGCTTGCGCCGATCCCGCGCACCCGTAAGAACATCTTCGGGATCGGGCTGAACTATACCGAACATGTCGCCGAAAGCGCGCGGGCGCTGGACACGTCGGGTGATCTGCCGAAACAACCGGTGGTGTTTTCCAAGCCCCCGACAGCGATCATCGCCACACATGAGCCGATCCAGCACAATGGCAGGATGACCCAGCAACTGGACTGGGAGGTCGAACTGGCGGTCATCATCGGCACCCGCGCCACCCGTGTTTCAGAAGAGGACGCCATGAAACATGTGTTTGGCTATTCCGTGATGGTGGATGTGTCCGCCCGCGACAATCGCCGCGCCGGTCAGTGGATCTTTTCAAAAGGCATGGACAGTTTCGCGCCCTTCGGCCCCTGTATCGTGACGGCGGATGAAATCCCGAACCCCCACAACCTGGACCTGTGGCTGACCAAGAACGGCGAGGAAAAGCAGCGCTCTAACACCGGGTTCATGCTGTTCAAAATCCATGAACTGATCGCGGATTTGTCCAGCGGCATGACGCTGGAACCCGGCGATGTGATCGCCACCGGCACCCCGGCCGGGGTTGGCGCGGGAC
>JAURMY010000272.1 GCA_030830465.1 Alphaproteobacteria bacterium | reverse complement strand
TGCGGGTGACCGCATGTTTGGCACAAAATAAGGGGTTTTTCACTATATCTAGACTTTACTAATCCTTCATAATTCGCCACAATCCCGGTCAGTGCTCGGGGGGTTGAAATGCAGGCGAAACAGGCGATTCTGACGGTATCTGTCTTACTTCTTGCGGCATCGGGCGCGGATGCGCGCACTCTGCGGGACACCAAAGGTCCGGCAGAAATGCCCCCCGCCAGCTATGCCGGATCGCAATATATTGACAGCAACGGCTGTGTCTTTATCCGCACCGGTTATGGCGGCAATTCGATCTGGGTGCCGCGCGTGTCGCACAGCCGGGTGGTTCTGTGCGGCCAGACGCCGACCTTCGCCGCGGGCACGTCGCAGCCCGCCGCACCACAACCCGCTGCGGCCCAGCCGGCACCGATGGTCTCGGTCGCCAGCAATGTCGAGGCCGCGCCGGTGCAACCCAGCCGGCCGAAATTCAATTGGCACGAGTTCTGGTTCGGCAAACCCCGCGCCGTGGTTCAAGCGCCACAGCCGGCGGAAACCCAGCCCATGACCGTGGCGGTGGCCGCCCAACCGGTTGCCGTGGCCCAGCCGCAACAATGGGTTGTCGCGCAGGAACCGACCACGAATTTCGGATATGGCCCCAGGGGTATCAGGACGACACCGCAGGCCGTGCATCCGTCCTTTTACGCCCAGCGTCCGGCGCAGGTTGCAATGGTGGAAACCACCACGACCGGCTATTTCGTTGAAACAACCCGCAGCCAGGTCATCGTACCGGAAGGCTATAAAAGCCTGCTGACCGTGGGCAATTCCCCTTTGACCCGGGGCCATGGCACAGCTGAAGGCGAAGCGGCGATGGATCTGCTCTGGACCAGAACCACCCCACGCCGGTTGATCAATGTCTATACCGGCGAAGACGTGACCGCGCAGTTCCCGCAGATCAAATATCCTTATACGACGCTTTCAACCCGCAGTTATGTTGCGGCAAGCGCCGGCAGTAGCACAACGATACGCCCGCGCAACGATGCGGCAGCGCCGTCAAACATGAAACGCATCACCGCGATTGAAGACACTTCAGCCGATGCCAGCCTGCCGGTTGAAACTGCTGCAGCCGCAAGCGGCGGTTATTTTGTGCAGGTCGCGACCTTTGGTGTGCCAAGCAATGCCACCCGTACCCAGGAACGGTTCAGCGCCAGCGGAATCCCGTCCGTCGCCCGACCGTTCCAGCGGGGCGGCAAGGACTATCAGATCGTGCTGATCGGGCCTTTCTCCGACCGTGCGGCCTTGGACCAAGGTCTTTCGGCGGTACGAAGCGCGGGATTTAGCGACGCGTTTACCACGCAATAACCGCGCGGTTCAGGCATCAAGCGCCTGAAGGCGCAGTTTCGCGATCTGGTGCACCTGACCAAGCGCTTCACGGAATTCCGTGGCGATGTCGTTTGGCACGCGGGACCGGAAATTCTCCAGAATCTCGGTGCGATGCCGGCCTTTCACCGCAAGAATGAAGGGAAAGCCGAATTTCTGCCGATAGGCGTCGTTCAACTGGGTGAACTCGGCAAATTCCGCCTCGGTACATTGATCCAGCCCGGCTCCGGCTTGCTCTGATGTGCTTTCCGCTGTCAGGCCGCCGCTTTTCGCCAGCTTGCCGGCAAGATCCGGGTGCGCGCGCAACAGGATCAATTGCGGCTCTTGTCCGGCGGCTTCAACCAGCCGCGACATCGGACCGGCCAGTTCCGACGGTGACGTGCACACCTTGTGCAGGCCCTGATCGAAACATTTTTCGGCAACCCAGCGGGAATGCTCGTAAAGACCGCCGAAACGGCTGACGAATTCTGTGCGGTCAAGGTTGGCGATCATCCTGTCCTCCGGCCATAGGGGCACCCAGAATAGCCCGTCGCCCGGCGGTTGCAAAGGCCAAAGCTGCGGTCGGGATCGGGTGGTTCAGGTTTGCACGATCCGCCCTAAAGTGCTGCGCGGTACGGTCGCCCTTTGATCGCGGTTTCGCCCAAGGTCAGATCACGACCGTTGAGGATATCCAGAAACAGGCCCGCATCCACGTTGCGCCCGGAAATCACCATCCCGAGCGGGCCTTTCAGCCCCTTGATCTTGCCTGTTTGCAGGGCCGCAATGCCGACACAAGACGCGCCCTCAGCCACCAGACGATCCTCAAAATAAAGGGTCTGCATGGCGTGATAGATGGCTTCCTCGCTGACCAGTACGGTGTCGTCCAGATAGCGGCTGCACAGATCCAGTGTCAGGAAATTATCGGGCAGAATGCCGCCGCCCAAACTGTCCGCCAGGGACGGCACCTCTTCCACGTCAACCGGATGCCCGGCACGGATCGAGGCATACATCGCCGCGCCGCGCTCCATCGTGATGCCGATGACCCGGATCGTCGGCTTGATGGTTTTCGCGGCCAAAGCAATACCGCCCGCCAGACCACCGCCCGACAAAGGCACAAGGATCGTCTCAAGATCCGGCCGCGCCGCCAGCATTTCAAGGGCGATGGTCCCCTGACCGGCAACCACAAAGGGATCGTGAAACGGTGAAATATCGGTCAGCCCTTCGGCGGCGACCAAACGGTCGGCCTCGGCCTGGGCATCGTCCTGGCTGCGCCCGACGATGTGAACCTGGGCCCCAAGCGCGCGGATCCCGTCGACCTTGATCTGGGGCACCAGCGACGACATGCAGATCACCGCCCGGATCCCGGCCCGCTGCGCCGCATAGGCCACCCCGCGCCCGTGATTGCCGGTTGAACAGCAGGTGACCCCGGACACACCCTTTGGAAGGTTCAGCATGGCATTGGCCGCCCCGCGCAGCTTGAACGCGCCCACAGGTTGGGTGGATTCAAGTTTCAGCAGAACCTCGGTGCCAAAGGTTTTGCCAAGATAGGGCGACGGCACGAACGGGGTTTCAATGGCAATGCCCGCAATGGTTTTCTGCGCGGCGGTGATATCGTCGAAGGTGATCTGTTTCATGTCCCGACCCTAGCGCCGGAATACCTCAAGGTGCAATCGGTTGCGACAGGAATTGACGTTTTCCGGCTTTTCCCAAGGCGGGGCGTGATCTAACATTTGTCAAGGTGAACCCGGAAAGGACCCGTGATGCCCGATGTCGAACTGAATTTTTCGCGCGCCGAATATGCCGAACGCCTGGCCAAAACCCGCGCCGCCATGGACAAGGCCGGAATCGAGGTGTTGTTTGCCTGTGATCCCACGAATATGGCCTGGCTGACCGGCTATGACGGTTGGTCGTTTTACGTGCATCAAGGAGTTCTGATCGGGCCGGAAGGCGACCCGGTCTTTTGGGGGCGCAAGATGGACGCGGTCGGCGCAACCAAGACATGCTATATGGAAACCTCTGATATCTTTGGCTATTCGGATGATTATGTGATGTCGACCGAGCGTCATGCGATGCAACATCTGGCCGGATTGATCCGCGATCGCGGCTGGGCGGGTAAACGCATCGGGGTCGAGATGGAGAACTACTATTTCTCGGCCCGCGCCCATGCGGTGCTGACGGCGGAACTGGGCGGGCCCTTTGTGGACGCAACCGCGCTGGTCAACTGGTGCCGCGCGGTGAAATCCCCGACCGAACTGAAATACATGCGCCGTGCCGCCAGGATTTCCGAGCTGATGCAGCAACGGATCTATGAGGTTTTCGAACCGGGCAAGCGCAAGAACGAAGTCGTCAGCGAGATTTACCACGCGGCCATGTGGGGCGGTGAGCTGGACGGCGAACAGTTCGGTGGCGACTATGCCGCGATCTGCCCTCTGTTGCCCACCGGCGACGAGGCCGCCGCCGCCCATCTGACCTGGAACGACAAGCCGATCCCGAACAACTCCGGCACCTTCTTTGAAATCTCTGGCTGTCACCGGCGCTATCACGCCCCCCTATGCCGCACGATCTGGCTTGGCACCCCGCCCGAAGGCGTACCGGAAATCGAAGCGATTGCACTGGAAGGCATCGAAGCCGGCATCGAGGCCGCGCGCCCGGGCAATCTGGCAGGCGACGTGGCGCGGGCCTTTTACGGGGTCTTGCAAAAACACGGTGTCCAACGCGAGGGCCGTTGCGGCTATCCGATCGGGATGAGCTACCCGCCCGATTGGGGCGAAAGGACTTTTTCGATCCGGCCAAGCGACACAACCGTGCTGGAACCCAACATGACCTTCCATTTCATGCCGGCGCTGTGGATGCCGACCTGGGGTCTGGAAATCACCGAAACCCTGCGCATCCGCGACAGCGGCGCGGCAGAGCCTTTGTCGAACTATCCGCGAAAACTGTTCGTCAAGGCCTGAGGCAAATTTGATCGTGATTCAGGGCCGGGTGGAAACGCCCGGCCTTTTCGCGCGCAGTTTGGGCTTCCCAAATTCGCCGAATTGTCCTATTATTGAATGAATGTTCAACA
Source organism: Alphaproteobacteria bacterium (assembly GCA_030830465.1). The sequence goes on along the minus strand of JAURMY010000272.1, from coordinate 5,592 downwards.
AATAATAGGCCAAGTGATGCTGGATGAAAACCTGCGCAACAGCAACCGCAACAACGCGGTCCCTGACAATTGGGACCGCAAGGGCCTGCCCGGATGGACCTATCACAGCCCGGCTCTGTTAGAGCTTGAAAAGCGGGACCTGTTCAAAAATCATTGGCAAATTGTTTGCCATATCAGTGACATACCGAATACCGGCGATTATCTGACGATGGATTTTTGCGGCGAAAGGGCTCTGGTGATCCGGGGCGAGGGCGACAGCGTCAAGGCTTTCCGCAACATGTGCCGCCATCGCGGATCGCGCCTGGTCGCAAACGAAAAAGGCACGTGCAAAGGCGCGCTGGTCTGCCCGTTTCACGGCTGGGTTTATAACCTTGACGGCACCCTGCGCGGCGCCGCCCAGCCCAGATCTTTTCCCGATCTGGACAAGGTCGAATTCGGCCTTCAGCCGGTGGAAATGGAGGTTTGGAACGGGCTGATCTTCATCCGTTTCAATCCGGGGCCGCAGCCCTCGGTCGCCGAATTGCTGGCCCCGTTTGCCGCCGAGGTGGGGCTCTACCGGATGCCCGAGATGGTGCCTGTCTATGACGAGATCTATTCCCAGACGTCGCCCGTGAACTGGAAGTCGGTGCGCGATGTGGACAATGAAGGCTACCATGTCGCGATGGCCCATCCGGCGCTGCAGGACCTCTATGGCCAAACCTATTACGACGAGCCGCTGATCGACGGCATCAACCGCTCGGTCGGCATTGTGAACCCGTCCGGCGGGCGACGCTGGAGCGTGCGCAACTATACCAAAGCGACCCAGGCGCCGGATTTTCTGCCCGAGACCTATCGCAAGGCGTGGATTTATTGGGGCCTGTTTCCCAATGCGGTCATCGCGGTGACGCCGGAAACCATGCAATTCTACCACGAATTTCCGGTTTCCGTCGATCAGACCCAACTGCGCGGACAGGTCTATCGCTACAAGGTCGAATCCCGGGAACAACGGGCCGCCCGCTATCTTGCCATGCGCATCGACCGCGATACGCTGGCAGAAGATGTTCAACTGACGATCTGGTCAAATGAATCGATGAAGTCCGAAGCCTTTCAGGGTTTTTTTCTGTCCGACCTGGAATATGGCGTAAAGACCCATCACGATGCGGTGCGCGCGCAATTGCCGGTGACCTTGCTGGCCCAGGCCCCCGCCGAAGAAGACATGGACGCGACGAACACAAAGCTGAAACAGGGCTGAAATCATCTTTGTTCCGGAAATACTCTGGGGGTCCGGGGGCAAAGCCCCCGGCCTGGACGGGGGGCTCTGCCCCCCGGAACCCCCCGGGACATGTGCCGAACAAAGAAAAGGACTGATTCAGCCCTGCCAGATGCCTTCCGCGCGCAGGTCGTTTTGGGTGCGCAGGATGCCCTCATGCAGGATGTCCGCCATGGTCGTGATCTGATCTCGTGTGATCACCAGCGGCGGTGACATCACGCACATATTGACCAGCGGACGCAACAACAGGCCCAGTTCCTGACAGTGGGCGTCAATCCGGTTGCCGACCTCGGTATCAAGCCGGATCGGGTTCTTGTTGCTTTTGTCTGCGACACATTCAATGCAGGCCATCAGGCCAAGGCCGCGCACTTCACCGACAAGATCAAGCGCCTCCAGCGCTTTCATCTTTTCCCAGAAGTAAGGCGTGACATCGGCGGCATGATCCATGATGCCGCCTTCCAACAGATCCATATTGCGCAGGGCCACCGCACAGCCGATCGGGTGGCTGGAATAGGTCAACCCATGCGCGAACATCGCATCGGGGTGGTTTGAGCCTTGCAAGTCCCGCATCAGCTTTGCGGAAACCACCATGCCCCCCAGCGGGAAATAGCCCGACGTCACGCCCTTGGCGAAGGTGATGATGTCGGGCGTTACGTCAAACACGGCCTCCGAGGCGAACATATGACCAAGGCGGCCAAAGCCCGTCACGACTTCGTCGGAAATATAGAGGATCTCGTTTTCGGTGCAGATGTCACGGATACGCTTCAGGTATCCCGGCGGCGGCACGATCACACCGCCCGAGGCCATCACCGGCTCGCCGACAAAGGCGGCGATATTTTCCGCCCCCTCCCGGTCGATGGTCTGGCGCAATTCGTCAATCAGCCTGTCAGCGAAGGCATCAACGCTCAGGCCGGCAGGGCGGCGAAACGGGTCCGGACAAGCGAGTTTGATGATCAGATCGGTTTCAAAATCCATCCAGTTCTTGACCCTCAGACCGCCATTCAGCGATGCCGACAAGTAGGTCGAACCGTGATAACCGCCCTCACGCGCCAGGATTTTCTTCTTGCCGCCGCGGCCGCGCACATTGTTGTAAAACTGAACAAACCGGATCGCGCTGTCCATCGCGGTCGAGCCGCCGGTGGTGAAGAACACGTGCTCAAGATCGCCCGGCGCGTGATCGGCGATGCGCCGCGCCAGCAGGGCCGCAGGCTCGTTTGAAGTGTACCAGGGCGAGTTATAGCTGAGCTTCATCGCCTGATCGCGCATCGCATCGGCCAGCGCCTGGTTGCGATGGCCCACATTGGTGCACCACATGCCCGCCGGTCCGTCGATCAGCCGCTCGCCCTGATCGTTGCGGATGTAAATACCGTCACCCGACTGAATGATCGAGCGGGCCTCATCGCCAATGGAATCCGCAACCGGCCAGGGCTGGATCAAATGTTTGCGCGAGGCGTCATTTGCATCGTCAAGGCGGGTTTGAAGGTCGGCGTCCATGCGTGGCCCTTTGTTCCGGCCGACACGCCAGGGGTGCGTATTCGGCAGTTATTGAATGAATGTTCAACTAATAATGCCAGAGATTTTGCTTGATTTCAACGACAATATGGCGTCAACATTGCACTGTGACCGCCAGCGCCTGCAAGAAACGACAGGCCCGTCACTTAGGGAGGTTGGATGTGACTTTGGACGCCGCAGGTGCGCGGTCGGGACGACAGAAATCCGTCTTGCGGCGCGCCCTGAAAAGCGACCAGGCTAAGGGCTGGCTGGTGATTTCACCGCCGCTGCTTTACGCGATCCTGCTGTTGGTCGGGCCGATCCTTGTGATCATCGCCAACAGCTTCTGGACGCAGGACTATCTGACCATTGACCACACGCTGACGCTGGAAAATTATCGCATCGCGGTGACCGAACCCATCTACCGGGATTTGCTGCTGCGGTCGCTGAAAGTGTCGGTTCTGGTCAGCCTTGTGACGGTCGTGCTGGCCTATCCGGTGGCCTATTTTATCTCGCAATATGGCGGGCGGCACAAGAACCTTTGGCTGTTTGTCATCACTGTTCCGTTCTGGTCCGGTTATCTTTTGCGGATTTTGTCCTGGAAGGTGATTCTGGGCTATCAGGGTGTGCTGAACTCGGCGCTGCTGAAGATCGGGGTCATCGCTGAACCGCTGTCGTCGCTGCTTTACAACACCAATTCCGTGATCATCACGCTGGCGCACAGTTGGGCGGCCTTTGCGATTTTGCCGATCTATGTTTCCCTGCAAAAGGTTGATCCGACGCTGATCGAGGCGGCGGCCGATCTGGGGGACGGGCCGGTGCGGCGGTTCTTGCGGGTGACATTGCCGCTGACCCTGCCGGGGGTGACCGCCGCCCTGTTGATCGTGATGATCCCGACGGTGGGCGATTACGTCACGCCGAAACTGGTCGGCGGCAAAGATGGGGTGATGATCGCCAATGCCATTCAGATTCAATTCGGCCGGGCATCAAACTGGCCATTGGGGGCAGCGCTTGCGGTGACGACCATGGTGATCGTCACCGGCCTGGCCGGGGTGATGATGCTGATGATGTCGGGCCTCAGGAGGATGTTGAAATGAAGGGCGGCGGCATCAAGGCCCTGTGGCTGAAATCCTATGTGCTGATCTATATCGGGCTGTTGTATTTCCCGGTTTTGCTGCTGCCGCTGTTTTCCTTCAACGACAGCGCCACGCCCAAATTTCCCCTGACCGGTTTCACCACGAAATGGTATGCGGGGCTTGCCAATAATGAAACGATGCAAACGGCGGCATGGAACAGTCTGCTGGTTGGGCTGACCTCGGCGATTTTAAGCACGGTTCTGGGCATCGCCGCCGCCCGCGCGGTGACGCGGCACAGGTTTCGCGGCAAGGAAGCGGCGACGGCCCTGATCATGACGCCGCTGGTCTTGCCGGAAATCATCGTGGCGATTTCCTTGCTGGTGGTCATGCTGGGGCTGGGGTTTCAGTTGTCACTGTTCACCGTGGTGCTGGGGCATCTGTTGATCTGCATGCCTTATTCGATCACCGTCCTGATTTCCGGGTTTGAGGGGTTCGATCCCAGCATGGAAGAGGCGTCATATGATCTGGGGGAAAACATCTGGGGCACCCTGCGCCGGGTGACGCTGCCGATGCTGGCGCCGTCGATCATTTCCTCGCTGCTGGTGGCGTTCACGATTTCGCTGGACGAATTCATTCTGGCGTTTTTCCTCAGCGGGACCGAGCCGACCTTGCCGGTTTATATCTGGGGCCAGCTCAGGTTTGCGGCGAAGCTGCCCAATGTTCTGGCCTTGGGTTCGATCCTTTTGGCGGCGTCGCTGGTGATGCTGACTGTGGCCGAAGTGATCCGCCGGCGTGCCGAAAAGCGGACCGGAGCCGCATCTTGATGAACACAGGAGCCGAATATGTCTGATCAAGCGATGATCTCGATCCGCCAGGCGGGCAAGAAATTTGGCGCCTTCACCGCCCTTGCCGGTGTGTCCGCCGAGATCATGGAGGGGGAGTTCTTTTCCCTGCTTGGGCCGTCCGGTTGCGGCAAGACAACCCTGCTGCGCCTGATCGGCGGATTTGACGAGCCAACCTCGGGGGCGGTCTATATCGGCGGGCAGGACATGTCGGGGATCCCCGCCAATATGCGCCCGACCAATATGGTGTTTCAAAGCTATGCCATCTTCCCGCACTTGAACGTGGCGGAAAACGTCGCCTATGGCCTGAAGAAAATGAAACTGGGCAAGGCCGAGGAAACCAAGAAGATTGCCTACGCAGTTTTTTGAAGATACGATGATCAAAGCCCCAAGGGTATGATCCGCGGATTTACGAAAACTTTTCTTAAGAAAAACTTCAGTTATCGCCTGATTTTCCTTTTAGTCGTGAAAAAGTAAATAGAGGAACTATGGACGGTACAATCGTGCTACGTTAAGAGTCTAATTAGAAAATTAGAATTCCTAGTACTAATATTAAAAGTAAAATTCCAGCAATAGTTGTAGTCACAAGTAGATGATTCTTGTCGGTTAAGTTCAACAACTTGTGGTGCACATGCGATCGGTCTGCAACAAAGGGGCTGTTACCGCGGCTAAGTCTGCGAACATAGACCTGTAGCGAATCAAATAGTGGGTACCAGAACACCGCGACCAGCATAAAGAAGGTGGGGATTAGGGTTCCGTTGGTTAGTTCAAGCTGCGGCTGCTTGCCAATAATCCGCGCTGTGGTCATAGCGGCAATAAGGCCGATGACCGTAGAGCCCGTATCGCCCATAAAGGTGCGGGCCGACTTCCTGAAATTAAATACGAGGAACCCGAGTACTCCTGCCGCTACGGTCAGGAGGAGGGGACTCATGTG
>JAURMY010000034.1 GCA_030830465.1 Alphaproteobacteria bacterium | reverse complement strand
CGCATAATGTGACCGGGCGCGCCTGTGCGGCCACGGCCTTCTGGACCATGGCGCGGGGGAACAACAGCCTGCCATCGCCGGACACCGCACCGCCGGACGCAGTGACCGTGTTCACCATCTCTGCCGAGGCATCCGATAGGCCGATCGATTCCAGGATATCCAGCGCCGCGGCATAAATATCGGCGCAGTTTTGCGTGCTCAGCGGTTTCAGGCGACCGGCCTGCACATCAAAGGCCTGCCGCACGGTGTCTGACCCGGCATTGCGCCCCGCCCGCTTTTCCCGTCTGCGGCCTGTGGCCGGTGAATTTTCTGACATCAACGCCCCTGCTATGTTACGCCCTTAAGGGCTTGTTGCGCGACTTCAAACTTCGCACATGTCCTTTGACCATATTTTAGGACTTGAGGTCTCCGCCGCCAAAGTGAAACATATTGCCGGACCGCACAATCAGGAAATCACAGTGAAAACCACCCTTCCCTTTACCGGCCCCGACCTGTGCCGGCTGCCCGCCCATGAAGTTGTTGCTTTGTTGCAGGCGCGAAAGGTTTCGCCGCGCGAATTGCTGGATGCGGCCTATGCCCGGATTGCCGCGGTTGACCCGGCGATCAACGCGATGCCGACCCTGTGCCGGGATCGCGCCGAAGCGGCTGCGACGGAGATCACCCCGAATCCCGCCAATCCCGGTGATCTGGCGGGCCTGCCGATCGGGATCAAGGACCTGACCGAGGTTAAGGGCGTCAGAACCACCTATGGCACCCTGGCGCTGAAGGACTATGTGCCAACCGCCAGTGAACCGCTTGTTGAACGGCTTGAGGCGAATGGCGGCATCGTTGTGGGCAAGACCAACACGCCGGAAATGGGTGCGGGGGGCAACACGTTCAACGAGGTATTCGGCCGTACCCGTAATCCCTGGGACACCCGCAAAAATCCCGCCGGATCATCGGGCGGCGCAGCGGCGTCCTTGGCGACGGGCGAAGTCTGGCTGTCGCACGGTTCTGATCACGGTGGGTCGTTGCGGACCCCGGCGGCCTATTGCGGCATTGTGGGGATGCGGCCCAGCCCCGGACGGGCCGGCGGCGCAGCGCCGAAAACCGCCTTTGCCGTTGGCGGCGTCGAAGGTCCGATGGCGCGGAACGTGCGCGACTGTGCCCTGTTCATGGATGCGATGTCGGGGTTTGACCCGCGCTCACCGATTTCCTTTCCGGCACCGGAGTCACCGTTTCAGCAGGCCGTTATCGCGGCGACGCCAAAAGTCCGGATCGCCTTTTCGCCGGATCTGAACGGGTTCTCGCCGGTCTCGCGGGATATGCTGGCCAACCTGCGTCAGGCACTGGAAAAGATCGAAAGGAACGGCGGCACGGTCGAGGAAACCTGCCCGGACCTGCCGGATCTGGAGCGGACATATCACACCCTGCGCGGCTTTGGCATGGCGGTTGGCAGTCTGATCGCGGACCCCAATGTCAGCAGGCATTTCAAGAAAACCCTGCGCGACAACATCGCCTTTGGCAAATCCCTGACCGCCGAGGATGTCGCCCGCGCCGAGCTGGGCCGCGCAACGATCTTCAACAATATGCAGACCTTTCTGACCCGGTATGACGTTCTGGCCTGCCCGACGGTCGGGATCGCCGCGCAGGACAGCGAGGTCGAATATATCACCCGGATCGACGATCATGTTCTCAGCAATTACATGGACTGGCTGCGGTTCGCGTTTCTGGCGACAACGGCCAGCCTGCCGGAGATTTCGGTGCCCGTCGGACTGGACGCGCAGGGCATGCCGGTCGGCTTGCAACTGATCGGCCCACCCCGCGGCGAGGCCAAGCTGCTGGCGGTCGCGCGGGCGGTGGAAATGGCGGTTGGCGGACCATTGGGGCCGATCGACCCCAATGTCACGCATCTTTGACGGTCGGGGGAAACGGTCATGTACTTGGAAAACTATCTTGCCAGCCGTTTGCGCCGCGCCAGTCTGGGCCGCGATGACGCCCTGTTTCTGACCAGCCACGACACCGGCGCGAATGTCACCTATGGCGCGTTTTTTGCCAATGCGGAACGGATCGCCGCCGCTTTGGTCGCCGCCGGGGTCAAGCCCGGTGACCGCATCGCCGTCCAGACTCCGAAAACCGTGACCATGCTGGAACTCTATGTCGGCGCGGTCCTGTGCGGTGCCGTCTTTCTGCCGTTGAACACCGCCTATACCGCCAGCGAAGTGCGCTATTTTCTGGGCGACGCCAAGCCGGCGCTGTTTGTCTGCGATCCCAGGAACCTGGAAGCCCTGACACCGGTCGCAAGCGACTGTGGCGTCGGCCATGTCTGGACACTGGGGCCCGACGAAACCGGCGATCTGGCCGACCGGCGCGACGCGCAGAAACCGGGCTTTGCCGCGGTTGCACGCGGGGCGACCGATCTGGCCGCGATCCTTTACACCTCCGGCACCACCGGGCGTTCCAAGGGGGCGATGCTGACCCACCGGGCACTGGCCAGCAATTCCGAAACCCTGCGGGATTACTGGCGCTTTACCGATCAGGATATTCTGATCCACGCGCTGCCGATCTTTCACACCCATGGCCTGTTCGTGGCCACCAACATCACCCTGATGGCCGGCGCTTCCGCCATTTTCATGGCGAAGTTCGACGCCGAGGCCATTCTGGCCCATATGCCGCAAGCCACCGCTTTGATGGGCGTGCCGACATTTTATACCCGCCTGCTGGACCTGTCCGATCTGGCGCGGGCGGCGGCGAAGATGCGGCTGTTTGTTTCCGGCTCCGCCCCCTTGCTGGCGGAAACCCATGACCGCTGGAAGGCCGTTACCGGCCACGCCATTCTGGAACGCTATGGGATGACCGAGACCAATATGAACACGTCAAACCCCTATGACGGGGACAGGCGGGCGGGAACGGTCGGCTTTCCTTTGCCGGGGGTCGAGGTGATCGTGACCGACCCTGAAACCGGAAACCCGGTGCCCCGGGGTGAGATCGGCGTGCTTGAAGTGCGCGGTGATAACGTCTTTGCCGGCTATTGGCAGATGCCCGAAAAAACCGCCGAGGAACTGCGCGAAAACGGGTTCTTCATCACCGGCGATCTGGCCCGGATCGACGAACGCGGATATGTCCATATTGTCGGCCGGTCCAAGGACCTGATCATCTCGGGCGGGTACAATATCTACCCGAAAGAGCTTGAGCTTTTGATCGACGATATGCAGGGGGTTGAGGAAAGCGCCGTGATCGGCATTCCCGACGCGGATTTCGGCGAGGCTGTTGTCGCGGTCGTGGTGCTGAGCAAAAATGCCACCCTGACCGCGGAAGAAATTTCCGCGGCTATGCGCGCTGATCTGGCCCGGTTCAAGCACCCCAAACAGGTGGTTCTGGTCGACGAACTGCCGCGCAATACGATGGGGAAGGTTCAGAAGAATATCCTACGGCAGACCTATGGAAAACAGGTATAGGGCTTTGTGTGATATGTTAAGAGATTGCTGTAAGGTGTTATTTATATTTTATTTTGTTACACTCTTAAAGTGCAACGCGATCTTTCGGTCGAACCATTGCTGCACGGGAATTGCCCAATGAAGCAACCACGCGCATGGCAACGGATGCTGTCGGGCCGCCGGCTGGATCTGCTTGACCCTTCGCCTCTCGATATTGAAATAGAAGACATCGCCCACGGCCTTGCTTTTCAGGCGCGCTGGAACGGACAGACGATGGGCGAGTTTCCCTATTCGGTCGCCGAACATTCAATCCTTGTCACCGAAATATTCATGCGGCTTTACCCCAAAGCCGATGCAAAATGGCGGCTGGCGGCGTTGTTGCATGATGCCCCGGAATTTGTGATCGGCGATATGATTTCGCCGGTCAAAGCTGCGGTCGGGCCGGGTTACGGTGCGCTGGACGCCCGTCTGGCGGCGGCGGTTCATATGCGGTTTGGCCTGCCAGCGACAGTTCCGTCAGAGGTCAAGAAACAGATCAAGAAGGCCGACAAGATTTCGGCCTGGCTGGAAGCGGTACAGATCGCCGGGTTTTCGAAATCCGAGGCGGACCGCCTGTTTGGCAAGCCCGACGCCGGGCTGATCGACAGTGTCGCCATCAAGCTTCGGCCCCCGGTCGAAACCAAGGCCGATTTTCTGGCGCTGCACAAAAGGCTTTTGGCGGCACTCTGACATCACAGGCCGCTTGGCCCGTGGCGGGATTCATGCTAGCGCTGTCGCGGGGGTTTTGTTCAGGAGCATCAAGTGTTGCGCTGTCTGACCCTGTTTCTGGCTTTGCTGGTCTGGCCCTTGGCCGGTTCCCCTCAGTCGCTTGCGCTGCGCGGTCCTGTTCTTGCTGCGGCTTCAAATTTTGGTCAGGGTTGGCATCCGGAAATCCTGGCGGCCGCGGCGGCGCTGGGTGTTCGCGACTTTCGCGACGAAATATACTGGGAACGGGTCGAGGGGCCTGACCGGCGTTACCGGTTCGATCAGTTCATGACCGCCTATCCCAAAATGATCGGCGCCACCGGCGGAACGCTGAGCCTGCTGACCGGGGGCGGGCATCCGAAGTTTGACGGCGGCGACACCCCCCATTCCCGGGATGCCGTGCGCGCCTTTGGCGCCATGGCCGCCGCCACGGCCGCGCGTTCTGCGGCGATCACATCGGTTGAGGTCGGCAATGAGTTCAACGGCGATTATTTCGTTTCCGGCCCGGTTCGAAAGACACAAGGGGCGGAACGCGCGGCGGCTTACCTTGCATTGTTGCAGTCCAGTTATCGCCAGATCAAACAGGCGCGGCCCGATGTGCGGGTGATCGGGGGCAGCGTTCTGGCCATACCCGCCGGATATCTGCAACAGGTAGCCGACCTGAACGCAGCCGCATTCATGGACGCGCTTTCGATCCATCCCTATACCACCAAACCACAGCACTTGGCGCGCCAGATCGCGGTGCTGCGGCGCATTCCGGCGTTTCAAACGATCCCGATTGAGGTGACGGAATATGGCGATCCCGACGCGGCAACAGCGCCCGCGACATTGCTGAAGGCCTATTGCCAGTTTGCCCTGTCCGGCGTGACCCGCTTTGTGTGGTATCCGCTGAGTGATCGGGGCGACGGTCTGACCCCGCTGTTGACGTCCGATGGCCGGACCACCGATACCGGGCGCGCCTTTGCCTTTGTGCAACACCAGTTGACCGGCCTGCCGGTTCAGGATGTCGCGCCGGACCCCTTTGTTTCCGCCTGCCGGTTCGGGCCAAACCGTTTGGTGATCTGGGGTGCCCCGCGAACTTTGACGCTGCCACCGCAGGCCCGAGTTTTCACAGCGACTGGTGCGGCCCTTGACCCGGCCCCGCCCCGGATTGATGCGGCCCGTCCCGTGCTGATTGTGTCGCCCGACCCGATTGTTGTCGGCGAAAACCTGCTTCTGGGGCCAACCGGAATTATTGCAGACAGCGAAGCCCAGTTTGTTTTCCCCGGCGGCCCGGTTGATCCCGTCAGAACCGACCCGTTTTACAGGTTTACCCGCCGTGCCGGCACAGAAACGCCGATGTTGACCGATCCCGGACAGCGAGAACCGGGCAGCCTGTGGACGCCCTCCTTGGCCGACCCGAATGACAGTTATATTCGCCTGACGGAGTCCTTCCTGCGGCCCGATGGCTCGGCGGAAAATCCGGTCGAAGTGGTTCATCGCTACACTGTGCCGCGCGATATGGTGGTGGATATTCACGCGCTCTGGTCGCTGAGGCCGGATATGGGCGACGGTGTAACGGTCAAAGTCACGCTCAACGCTCAGCCGCTTGCCGCTGAACTGTTGCGCAACAGCTTTGCCTATAACGCCCGGCGTCTGGCTCTGGCCAAGGGGGATATCCTTGAATTTGCGGTCGGCCCCAATGGCAATGCCACCGGCGACCTTGTGGATTATCACATCCGCATCCAGAACCCGACAGAATGAAAATACTGTGCGATTTCGACAAAGCCTTATATAGGTTGTGAAAAACAGGCGGACGGGCAGGCAAATCGACGCGATGCTTTACATCACACGAACAGGTCAGGCATGACGGTCGAGCGGGTTGTCATCATCAACGACATGACGGTTGCGCGCGGCGGCGCGACGGTGCTGGCGTTGTTGCTGGCCGAACTTCTGGTCAAGGCCGGGACCGCCGTGACCTTTATCACCGGCGACGCAGGCGACGCGCCCGACCTTCGCGCGCTGGGGGTAGAGATCATCGCCGCCGACGGGCGCGAACTGTTGCAACAGGGACGGTTCAAATCCGCGGTTGAGGGGGTTCATAACGCGCGGACCAAAACGCTGATCGCCGATTTCATTGAAACCCGCGACACACCGGGAACGGTTTATCATGTGCATGGCTGGGGGCAGATCCTGTCGCCCGGTATTTTTTCGCCGCTTCAAAAGGTTGCCGCGCGGTGTTTTATCCACTGCCATGATTTTTTTCTGGCCTGTCCGAACGGTGTGTTTTTCGATTTCAGGCGGGAACAGGATTGCACGCGCAAACCGCTGGGGCTGTCTTGTGTGACAACGAATTGCGACAAGCGGTCATTTCTGCACAAGGGCTGGCGACTGGCCCGGCATGGATGGTTTCGCCATGTCTTTGACCAAAAGGCGCCCTGGGCCGGGATTATCCTGATCCATCCCGGAATGCGGGCGCAAATGTTGCAGGCGGATTACCCGGCGGACCGGTTGGTAACGGTCCGAAATCCAGCGGTGCGGTTCAGCGATACCCGGATCAAGGCGGAACAGAACACGGAAATGGTGTTCGTTGGCCGGATCGAACCCGACAAGGGTGTGATGGAACTGATCCGGGCGGCAAGTGCTGCGGGGGTTGGGCTGATGATGGTCGGCGACGGGCCGATGCGGGCAGAGCTTGCCAGCCAACACCCAAACATCCAATTCCCCGGCTGGAAATCCCGTGCCGAGATCGGGGCCCTGATCCAAGCCGCCCGCGCGCTGGTGATGCCGTCGCGCTTCCGTGAGCCGTTCGGGCTGGTCGCGGTTGAGGCCTCGCTCAGCGGTCTGCCGGTGATCCTGCCCGAAAACGCCTTGCTTGCCCCGGAAGTTCAGGCAGCCGGGCTGGGGCTGGCCTGTGACATCCGCAATCCGGCGGCTTTTGCCGATGCGCTGCGGCAGATGCGGGACATGCCCGCCGCCGCCGTGAAAACCATCAGCGAAACCGGCTTTGCCGCCGCGGTCCCACTGGGGCAATCCGCCGGCGACTGGATGGCGGCGCATCTGGACCTTTATGCCGGCGCGGTCAGCGGAGGAGCCTGACGATGCAGATCGTTTCCAGCACCTTTCTGGCCGTCGCCGCGATCATTCTGATCTTTTGGCGCGGCCCGCACCGGGGCCTTTGGGCCTTTATGTTCCTCACCCCGTTCGGGGCGGCGGCGGCGTTCAACCTGCCGGCGGCTGGCGGCGCGTCGATCGGTGTGATTGATCTGGCGGCCCTGTCGCTGTTCGGGCTGGTTCTGATGACACCCGACGGCATCGCCCGTCTGGCCGGAACGATGCGGCCCGGCCTGCCCGGGTTTTATTTGTTCCTGCTGTCGGTCTTTTGCATGGTGTCCGCGGTTCTGTTTCCGCGCCTGTTTCAATCGGCAACCGAAGTGTTCGGGATCGCCCGCAACGAACAGGTCGCACGCATTGTCATGAGCCCCCTGCGCCCCTCCACCGGGAATTTCACCCAGTTGTTTCGTATTCTGCTGGACGCCATGGCGTTTTTTGCCATGGCCGCAGTGTTCCGCCTGCGTCCTGACCCCAAACCGGTGATCACCGCGATGATCGTCGCCACGATTGTGCAACTGGCCTTGGGACTGGCCGATATCATGACGGTTGCGGTCGGTCAGCAATCGCTTTTGGATGTGATCCGAACCGCAAATTACGACATGCTGGTCGGCACCACGATGGGCGGGCTGACGCGCATGGTCGGCGGATTCCCCGAGGCGTCCTCCTTTGGGTATTATTCGCTGGGGCTGTTCGGGTTCTGGCTGGAGTACTGGATTTTGGGCCGGCGGCGCAGCCTTGGATTCTGGATGATGCTGATCAGCGCCTATCTGTTGCTGCGGTCAACCTCGTCGTCATCTTATGTGGCGGCCATGGTGTTTCTGATCACTTTTGCGCTGATCTCGGTCATTCGGGGATATCAGCGCACGGTCACCCGGCGGGCCGTTTCCATGGTGCTGGGGTTTGTGCTGATCACCTGGTTTGCAGCCGTTGCGCTGATCGTGGCCTATGAAACCGTAGAGCCTTTGACCGACTATCTGGATACGGTTCTGTTTGACAAGGCGACCAGCGATTCCGGGGTCGAGCGGATGGGCTGGAACACCCAGGCCTGGCAGAACTTTCTGGACACCTGGACGCTGGGCGCCGGGATCGGGTCTGTGCGGGCGTCGAACTGGTTGCTGGGCTGTCTTTCCAGCATCGGACTGGTGGGCACCGCCATTTTCCTGATGTTCCTGTCTTCGCTTGCCAGCGCCCCGTCGATCAGTGCCGATAGGGACCGCATGGCGGTGATCCGCGCCTTGAAAGCCGGCTGTCTGGCGATGTTCCTGTCTGCAATGCTGACCACTGCGACACCCGATCTGGGCGTGTTCTTTTTCGTGCTGGCGGGGCTGTGCGCCGGTCTTTCCCGTGGCGGCCAGTTTGACCGGCCTGCCCCGGTTTG
>JAURMY010000271.1 GCA_030830465.1 Alphaproteobacteria bacterium | reverse complement strand
TTGAAGCCGAACATGCACATGATGCTGGGCACCACGCCGCTGATCTTGCGCAGGGCCGCAAATGCCTCGGCGTAGCCGTCAAGCCCGCCCACGCCGGCGGGGATGTAGGCGCCGGCACTGTCGTTGATACCCACCACCGGGATTCGCTGGCGCGCGGCCAACTCAAACAGCCGCGCCAGTTTTTCACCGTTGGTGGCGTCCATGGAGCCGGCGCGAACGGTGAAATCGTGCCCGTACAGCGCCACGTCGCGACCGTTGACCTTGATAATCGCGGTCACCAGAGAGGCGCCGTCGAGGTTGGGTCCCCAGTTCTGGTAGAGCACGGTCGGCTCACCATCACTGAGGAAGCGGATCCGCTCCCAGATGGTCATACGGCTCTTCTGGTGCTGGCGCTGGATGTTTCCGCGTCGGTCGACGCGCGGGAATATGATTTGCAGATGCAGGGGCTGGCAACGGCGCTGGAGGATGCGGACCTGCGCGCGGCCCTGCTGGCCGGACCGGAAACGCCGGTCCTGCTGGCGGTGTTTGAATGGTCAGGCCCCGGGCGGCAAAGGCTGATCAGTGATTGGACCGCACTGCGCAGCCCTGATGATCTGGACCGCGTGCAAGCCGCTTTGCGGGCGCAGAAACACCGGGGCGAAAACGGCTCCACCGCCTTGGGTGAGGCCTTGTTATATGCCGCAAAACTGTTGCAGCTTGCCCCTTCCTGCTGGCGGCGCACGGTGGATGTTTCAGGCGACGGCAAGAACAACGCCGGGATCGAACCGGCCGCCGCGCGCGCCCAAGCCATGTTTGACGGGGTTACGATCAACGGTCTGGTGATCGGGAAAGCCTTTGAAAACACGGATGAAATCGCTGGTAACCTGATCGCCGAACTGACCGCCTATTACCACCAGTCGGTCCTGCACGGCCCGCAATCTTTTCTCGAAACGGCCCTGGGATTTGAGGATTTCGCCCGCGCGATGAAACAAAAGATCCTGCGCGAAACCGCTGTTGCGGTCAGCCTGAACTAAGGCCGCGCCTTGGCGTTGGGAAAGAACAGCTGTTTGCCGTTGACCTGATAGGCCGCGATCAAATCCTGCCCGTGCGGGGATAACAGCCAGTCGATAAAGACTTTCGCCCCTTCGATATTGCTTTCGGGAAACCGCGCCGGATTGAGCGCGATAATCCCGTATTGGTTGAACAGGGCCACATCCCCTTCAAACAGGATTGTCGCATCCAGTTTGTTTTCATAGGCAATCCATGTCGCCCGGTCGCTAAGCGTGTAACCGCCCAGCTCGATCGCAGTGCGCAGGGTCGCCCCCATGCCGGCACCGACCTCACGGTACCAGGGGTCCGTCACCGTCGGGTTCATTTCGGCGGCGGCCCACAAGGCGCGCTCTTTTTTGTGGGTGCCGCTGTCATCGCCGCGCGAGATGAAAGGGGCGGCACCGGTCCCCAGCCGGGTCAGGGCCTCGGTCAGATTGGCGGCGCGCGCGACCTGATCCGGGTCGGTCTTGGGCCCGATCAGCACGAAATCGTTATACATCAGATCAAACCGCTCCAGCCCATAGCCTTGGGCGACGAACTTTTCTTCGGCCTCCCTGGCATGTACCAGCAAGACATCGGCATCCCCGTTCATTGCGTTCTTGATCGCCTGACCGGTCCCGACGGCCACAACCGACACGTCCAGTCCTGTTTCGGCTTTGAAAAGCGGCACGATATAGTCATAAAACCCGGAATTCTGGGTTGATGTTGTGGATTGAACCAGAATGCGTTGACCATTGGCCGCCGCCTGCGTCAGACTGGCGGCGCAAAGAAGAACGGCAATCAAAGCGCGGCGCAGGAAAGGATTCATCGGGGGCCTCTTAATATGTTTAATTCGTCATATCGGTATCTTGACACAATAAAACTCCGGTTTTCGACCAGGTTTCGGATTTTTGCGACATGAGCCGGCCAAAAGACAAAGCGCCGGAGGACCATGCCAGCCCGGAATTGCGCGCCAAGGTCCTTGTCAGGACGGAAATGATCGGCAACGGCAAGATCGAACTGCTGCGGCTTTTGGGCGAGACCGGTTCGATCACCGCCGCCGCCGCGCGCATGGGCATTGGTTATCGCCGGGCCTGGTTCCTGCTTGACAGTTTGCAGGCCTGTTTTGCCGATCCCCTGTTCACAACCACGCGCGGGGGGCGCGGGCAAGGCGGCAGCCGCCTGACCCAGACCGGAAGCGATCTGATCGCCCGCTATCTGCGCTTTCAAAAAGACATGACCGCGGCGGCCGATCCGTTCCTGGACTGGCTGACCGAACAACAGGCCCCGACAAAGACCGCTTGAATGGATGGCAAGCCGGGCCTATATCTGTTTTGTCCCCTCGGGGACTATGGTGATAAACGCGCATGTAATACACGGATCGGACCCGGGGGCGGTACCCGGCGACTCCACCAAAACCCGCTCATTTGGCGGCCATGGGGTCGAAACAGGATCGACGGACGTCTAAAGATGTTTGCTTTTGCCCGGTGAGTTACCACCGTTATCGGTACACATAAGCTAGTTGCAAATGACAACAAAGCTCCGATGGCTCTGGCTGCGTAAGCGGTCCGAAATATCGAAAATCAAGTCCTAAGGCTTTGCAGCTTTAGGCGGGGTCCGCAGGCACCTGGCAACAGAAGCCTGCACTTTCCCCGTGCTGAAATACACCACTTAAACGCCAGATTGTATAACGTTTCCATTTTACCCTTGATGCGCGACTTTCGCCGGCTAAGCTGGGTTCGGATCAACAGGGACAGATCGCCCGTTTCCTGGCGCGTTATGACCCATAGACGCCTTGGAACCGGCAAATGATCCGGCAAACGGGCGGTCTTTGCAAAGACCCGGCGAAACTTTGGAAAGAAAACGGAACGTTCAGTTGGGAAAGCATGTCGAAGTTCAAAAACGGGCAGCGGCCAAATCGGCCCCCACGGGCCTGTCTGCCCGGGTTCGAAAACCGCTTGCGCTGATTTGGCTGGTCTTTGCCGCAAGCCATGCAATGGCCAACCCGCTGGCGATGGATTTTTCCGCTTTGAAACCCGGCCAATATCAGGTTGTGCACACAAATGAAGGGGCTGTGTTGGTGAACCGCTATGTCGGTCAGGTCGGGGATTTGTTTGCCTTTGAAGTCTATTTTGGCACTGAACCGATCGGGGTGCCGGTCGAGCACGTCTTTAACGACGCCTCCGGCCAATTTGTCCGCTCAGAACAACCCAATGGCCGCGTGTCCTATTTTGAGCCGAACGATTGCAGCCGCACCCCGGGCGAATGCCGGTATGTGGCGCGCCAGAACACCGGGGCCGCACAGAGCTTTGTGCAATCCACCGAACCCACCTCCGACGGATTCAGATTCGTGCGCCGCGATTCAGCGGGCCGGATCGCCATGCAGGGACAGGCCGTTTTGCATGACAGCGGCTGGATCCGCAGCATGACACTGTCAGCCCCCGGCGGCCGCGCATCGTCCGGTCGGGACGCGACGCGCGGCGCCGACG
>JAURMY010000270.1 GCA_030830465.1 Alphaproteobacteria bacterium | reverse complement strand
CATTTTTCCCGTTTCGCCAGAACCACCGAAGGATTGCCGTCACGCGCCGCCTTGATCTTCTGAAAATCCTTATCGCCCGCCCGGGCATCGAAATGTATCGCCAGAACGTCGCCCTTGGCGGCCAGTTGTGCGGCCTGCGCGACAATCGCGTCAGGGTCTTTGTGACACAACATGATATAGGCGATCTGAACCATTCGGACTGCGCGACCCCGGCTTTTCTTATTGTTGCCAACATATGACCAAAGTTTGATTGAAAAAACACCTATTCTTTGCTCTTGTTGGGCAAAACAAGATAAGCCTTTGGTTAAAAAGCGGCTTGAACAGCAGTAAGAGGCAATTATGGGGTTCCCCGGCACCTGGATGACCGAGAGCGAAAAGCTGGTTTACCGGGTCATTCCGAAATGCGCCTGCTCGACCATCGGGCAGATCATGTATTATTCCGACCACGGCGAATATTTTGACGGCGATATTCACGACGCGACCAGCGGCATCCACAAATGGGCACTGGAGGCCAGCCAAAAGCCGCTGGAAAATGCGGTGCGGTCCAATCAGGCCTATACCTTCACCTGCGTGCGCAATCCCTATACCCGCATCCTTTCGGCCTTTTTTGACAAAATTTGCGGCATTCAGCGCAACGGCAGCCGCTATCGCGGCAAGCTGGTGCCGCTGTTGATCCAGAAATACGGGATCGAGGTTGAGGGCGATTTTGACCAGATCGCCAGTTTCCGTCGCTTCCTGCTGTTCGCGCGGGACACGATCAAATTCCGCCGCCCGATGGACCCGGATATCCATTGGTCGGCCATGGCGGGCCATGCCTCGACCCTGATCACCGGCGGCGGGCATTATGACGCCATCATCTCGACCGAGGATTTCAAGACCGGGATGAAAGCGGTGATGAAGCAGATCGACACCAAATATGATCTGGATATCGACACGATGCCGCGCTTCAACGAAAGCGAAGGCCACGGACCGAAACGGATGCATCCGGTTGAGGATTATTTCGACGACCTGTCGATGCATCTGGTGAACGAGATCTATCACAAGGATTTTGAGCTGTTCAAATACGACCGGGAAAACCCGGCGAACAAGATGCCGGTTGCCGAAATCGATCTGGACGAGGTGGCGGCCAAGCTGAAGGACTAGCCAGCCAGCCGGTCAGCCATGTTTGCCGCCTTCACGCCACAGGATCACCAGACCGGAAGCGACGATAAACAGAACGCCGGGGAACAAAGTGGTAACCGGCAGTTCGGCAAAGAAAACCCACCCGACCAACAGCGCGCTGATCAGGCCAAAATACTGAAACGGCGCCACGATACTGGGCGGCACCAGACGATATGCCAGCATCAGGAACAAAACCCCGACACCACCGGCCAGCCCCATGAACAGGATCATGGCCGCATCTGCCAGGGTCGTGACCGGGGAAAAATCCGTGGTGAACACAGCAAATAGCAGGGCCGAGCCAGCCGCTGCCACCGAGGAATAAAGGTAGATCAGCGCGTTAGACACGCCGGAATCAAATTTCCGCACGGTCATCGTGGACAGGGCATAGCAAAAAGCCGCCCCCACCGGAAACAAGGCCGCCAGGGAAAACGCGTCCGACCCCGGTTTCAAGACCAGCAGGACACCAATCATGCCGGCCAGAACCGCGCCCCAGCGCCACAGGCCGACTTTTTCGCCAAGCAGGGGGGCTGACATCGCAACGACGAACAACGGGCCTGAAAAGCTGAGGGATGCAACGGTTGCATATTCCAGATGCCCAAGGGCCGCGTAATAAAACAACTGCGCTGCCGCGACGATGATGCCTCTCAACAGGGCCAGTTTCCATTGCCGGATGCGCAGCCTGCTGCCGCGCAGGCGCAAATCACCGGCCCAGATCATCACGGTCAGGCTGGGCAAGACCCCCAGAAAATTGCGATAGGCCGACAGTTCCTGCGCCGAGAACCTGTCCAGTAACAGGCGCACAACGATGCTCATCGCGTCAAAGCACAGGATCGACGCCACCAGAAAGAAAACGGCGCGCAGCACCAATGAGCGGTCCGGGGACTGCGCCGCAACTTTGAAATCCTGCGGCGCGGCCATGTCTTAGACCAGCCCGTGATCGCGAAACAGGTTCATCAGGTCCGCTTCGGGCCTTGCGCCGATATGGCTGATCACTTCGGCGGCAGCGACACAGCCCATCCGCGCACAGGTCAGCATGTCAAATCCCGAAGTCAGTCCAAACAGAAAGCCGCTGGCAAACAGGTCCCCGGCCCCCGTGGCATCGACGATCTGTGTCGGGATCGCATGGGCATGTTCGGTCACCCCGCCGCGCACCACATAAGCGCCCTTTTCGGACGCCGTGCACACCACGGTTTCCACCTCGGTGGCGGCCAGCTTCAACGACGCTTCCAACGTATCGGCGGGATACATTGCCATCATTTCAGCGGTGTTGCAGAACAGCAAATCCACATGATCGCGGATCATGTCCAGAAACGACTCGCGGTGGCGGTCAACGCAAAACGGATCGCTTAGGGTCAGGGAAACCTTGCCACCCGCCGCTTCGCAGGCGGCAATCGCCTTGGCGAAGGCGGCTTTGCTTTCCGGTCCATCAAATCGGTAGCCTTCCAGATACAGCCATTCCGCCTGGGCCATCATGGTTTCGTCAATATCAGCGGGTGCCAGCGCTTCTGACACGCCCAGATACGTGTTCAGCGACCGCTCGCCATCCGGTGTCACCAGAACCATGCAACGACCGGTTTCATGGTCGGTCGATTTCGCCGCCAGCGGGGTTTCATAGATCGCCCCCTGAGCGCGCAGATCATGGGCAAAGATTGCACCCAACTGATCGTCTTTGACCTTGCCGACATAGGCGGTGCGCCCGCCCAGTGCCGCGATCCCCGCGATGGTGTTTGCGGCAGACCCGCCCGACACTTCCTGCGCCGGGCCCATATGGCCGTAAAGCTCAACCGCGCGGTTCATATCGATCAGTTGCATGATGCCTTTGTCGACGCCGTTATCGGTCAGGAAACCGTCCTCGACATGGCTCAGAATATCCACCATCGCGTTGCCGATGCCGACGACCTGAAACTTTTTCTTCATAGTGTTTTTTCCTCTGACTGGCACAGATCCGCGATGATGCAATTCGCGCAGACTGGTTTGCGCGCTTTGCAGATATACCGCCCGTGCAGGATCATCCAGTGATGCGCGTGTTGTTGAAATTCCGCCGGAACCTGATCTTCAATGGCCCGTTCCACCGCCACCACATCCTTGCCCGGCGCAACCCCGGTGCGATTGCCAAACCGGAAGATATGGGTGTCAACCGCCTGGGTCGGTTGGTGGAACCACATGTTCAGAACCACATTCGCGGTTTTGCGCCCGACGCCCGGAAGGCTTTCAAGGGCCGCACGGGATGAAGGCACTTCGCCGCCGTAATCGCGCACAAGAATCTCGCTGAGCTTGATCACGTTCTTGGCTTTTTGCCGGAACAGCCCGATTGTCTTGATATGTTCGGTCACCCCGTCCAGACCCAGATCGAGCATCTTTTGCGGGGTGTCCGCAACGGCAAACAGGCCGCGCGTTGCCTTGTTCACCCCGGCATCGGTTGCCTGTGCCGACAGGGCCACCGCAACCACCAGCGTATAAGCGTTGGCATGTTCAAGCTCGCCCTTCGGTTCCGGTTCGCTTTCGCGGAACCGCCGAAAGATTTCATAGATCGTATGGTAATCAAGCTGCTTTGACATGAAACGGGTATGCCCGTTCAACCGGATTTCGGCAAGGTTGAAAACCGGCGCGCAGGGGTTGGAAAAATCTTCCTAAAACACGCGGTATTTCTTTGGGCGGCGGTTCAGGGATTGTTCAGCGCTTGCAGGCAATCTTGCACAAAGCTTTCCAAACACTGGTGGCAAGATGGGCGATTTAACGGATACCGGCTCTGGCTCACAGACCTCAGATGGCGATGACATTGTCTATGAACGGCAGGAAACCGCAGGGGACCCTTCCCCTACCAGTCTTTTCAGCCGCGTCGCCGGGTGGTTTACCGGCGGGGCTTCGGGCGGCGGTTCGGGCGGCGGTGGCGATGCCACTGGCGGCGGCAGCGGTGGTTTTGGCAGCGGCACGGGCGATGCATCCGGTGGCGGCGGCGGCAGTGGTGAAAATTCCGGCAGCGGCGCAAGCGGCGGCTCCGGGGCACATGGCTCGGGCGGCGGGGGCGGTGGCTCCGGCGGTTCAGGGGGGTCCGGCGGCAGCGGCGGACATGTGCCCTGCTTTGTGGCCGGTACGTTGATTGACACCCCGAAAGGGCGGATTCCTGTTGAAACAATCCGGCCCGGTGACCGGAT
>JAURMY010000269.1 GCA_030830465.1 Alphaproteobacteria bacterium | reverse complement strand
TTCGGGTCCAGACCGGCGGCCATGAACCCGGCGGCCAGTTCGCGCGTGGCGCGTTTCAGGTCAGCGGGGTTCTGCCAGGTTGAGATCGCATGCAGATCGACCATGCAATAGATGGTTTCGATGCCGCTTTCCTGCATTTCGACGAACCGTTTCAACGCCCCCAGATAGTTCCCAAGGGTCAGGTTGCCGGTTGGCTGAATGCCGGAAAAGACGCGCGGTGTGTGGACCACCTCGGTCATGGATGTCTCCTGTCTGGACTAAAACAATGGCGTGCCTTATCGCTGGACGGGCCTCAAGCGTCAAGAACGGAACCAGCCTATGTATGAACCGGATCAGAATGCGTCGCCGCTTAATCACATCCCGACGGCGGTGGTGCTGGTGATGCTGGTGCTGGCGGCCGTTGAAATCGTTTTTCAGGCGGCCGAGCACAATCTTGTCGGCGGTCCTGACGCGGTGGGTTGGCGGTTGGGGGCGATCACGGATTACGGATTTTTTTCGTCGCTTCTGAACTGGATGATCGACAGCCGCAGCTTTCCGCTGGACCAGTTGATCCGCTTTGTCACCTATCCCTTTGTTAGCGCCAGTTTCGGCAGTCTGATCTTTGGGTTCGTCTTGGTGCTGGCGCTGGGCAAGATGGTGGCGGAAATCTTCTCGCAGGGCGCTTTTTTGTTGATCTTTTTTGCCGGCACGATTGTCGGGGCCTTGGCCTATGGCCTGTTGGTTGACACCAACCAGCCGCTGACCGGGCCCTATCCGGCGGCCTATGGGCTGATCGGCGGATTTACCTTTATCCTGTGGATGCGGGCGCGGGCCGAGGGCAGCAATCCGCTGCGGGCGTTTTCGCTGATCGGGTTCCTGCTGGGGATACAGGTCTATTTCGGGCTGGTTTACGGCGGCGGATACGGCTGGGTTGCCGAAGTCGCCGGATTCGTCACCGGTTTCGGCCTGTCCTTTGTCGTGGCGCCGGACGGTATGGATCGCATGAAGTCTTGGCTGGATCAGGTCCGCAAACGGGGTTGATCGCTAGCGGCGCACCGCGCGTTTGAATTCGGCCACCGATATGGCACCAAAACCGAATACGGCGGCGAAATAGACCACGATCCCTGCAACGACCAGAGCGGCCAAAACCAGATATTTCAGGCCGGGCACCGCGATATAGGGGGTCAGCCAGCCCGACAACAGCATCAGCGCCCCGGACATCACCGCGGTTGCCAGAACAAGACGGGGCAGGGCGCGTTTCAGGCGGCTGTCCATACGGGCGGCCTCACCCATGCTGCGGGACCCGATCCACAACATCAGCACCATGACCCATCCGGCAACGGTCGTGCCAATTGCCGCCGCAATGAAGCCCAGCGAATAAGACAGGGTGATGGCCAGTCCCGCATTGATCAGCAAATCCAGCAAAGCGAAATAAAACGGCCGCTTGGTATCGCCCCTTGCGAAATAAAGCGGTTGCAGCACTTTTTGCAGCACAAAGGCGGGCAGGCCGACAGCATAGACCGACAGGGCCAGGGCTGTCATGCTGGCATCCTCGGCGTCAAACGCGCCGCGCTGGAACAGGACCGTCACCAAAGGCAGCGCAATCACCATCAGCGCCGCCGCCGCCGGAAGCGTCAGGGCCAGCGAAAACTCAGCGGCGCGGTTGACGGCGGCCCGCCCTCCGGCGGCGTCCCCGGCTTGCAGGCGGCGCGACAGGTCGGGCAGCAAAACAACGCCAATGGCGATGCCCACCACACCCAAAGGCAGTTGATACAGACGGTCGGCGTAATTCAGCCAGGCAATCGCCCCGTCAAAGAAACTGGCGACCTGACGACCGACCAACAGGTTGATCTGCACGATGCCCCCGGCCATGGCGGCGGGCGCCGCGATCAGGGCAAGCTGTTTCAGTTCCGGCGTCAGGCGCGGCCAGCGCGGGCGCAGAACCAGCCCTTCGCGCGTCGCCGCAGCATAGACAAAGACCAGTTGCGCCAATCCGGCCACAGGCACAGTCCAGGTCAGGGTCAGGCCCATATCCCAACCGGCAAATGCCGCCGCGACCATCGCCGCGATGAAAAGGATGTTCAGCAAGACCGGCGCAGCCGCCGCAACCCAGAACCGGCCCATCGCGTTCAGGGCACCGCTGACAAGGGCCGCCGCTGAAATGAACAGGATATAGGGAAAGGTGATGCGGCCAAAATCGACCGCCATGCCAAAGCGGTCATCACCGGCAAAGCCGCTGGCCATGGCCAGTACCAGCCAGGGCATGAAGACCTGCGCCAGAAGAACCAGTACTAGAACCACCGTGAACAGCCCCGACAGCGCATCGCGGGCAAAGCCATGGGGATCATCGCCGGATTCCAGTTTCTTGGCGAACATCGGCACAAAGGCCATGTTAAAGGCGCCCTCGGCGAAAAAACGGCGGAACATGTTGGGCAGGCTGAAGGCGATCAGAAACGCCTCGGCCACCGGGCCGGCCCCCAGGAAAGAGGCGATCAGGATGTCCCGTGCAAAGCCCAGCAGCCGGCTCAGCAGGGTCCAGCCGCCAACGGTGAAAAAGCCAGAAATCAACCGGATCGGTTTGCTCATGCCATCGCCACTTCGGTGCCGCGCTCAATCGCTTCGCGCAGTTTGTTTTCAAGCGCGTCACGTTTGGACTTGGTGTGAAGTTTCAGCCCGAACATGTCTTTCACGTAAAACACGTCAACCGCCTGCACGCCATAGGTCGCGATAACGGCCGAGGCGATATAGATATTGCTGGCCGAAATTGTGCGCGTCAGGTCATACAGCAGGCCGGGGCGGTCGCGGGTATCCACCTCGATGATCGTATAGATTTCGGACCCGTCATTATCAAAGGTGATTTCCGTCGGCACGATAAAGTCGCGTTCCCGTTTCTTGATCTTGTCGCGGTCCTTCAGCGCATCGCGCGCGACGATTTCACCTTTCAGCGCCTTGTCGACCATGGTTGACAGGCGTTTCAGGCGGCTTGCTTCAAACGGGCTGCCGCTGGCATCCTGAATCCAGAATACCGGTGTCGCAAAACCGTCAGACGAGGTGTAGGTTTTCGCGTCCACCACGTTGGCACCGACCAGCGCCAGTGCCCCTGCCAGCCGCGAAAAGATGCCGGGATGATCCTCCAGCGCGAAACAGGCGCGGGTGGCGTCGCGGTCAATGTCCTGTTTGAAATCCCAGACGATCTCACCCGGTTTGACCTGATCCAGCAGGGTTGCGAAAATCGCCTGGGTGTCGGTATCAAGCCCCTGCCAGTAGGGGTCATAGTGCCGCTCAAGTTCCTTGGTCAGTTTTACCTTGCTCCAGCCCGGCAGCGACTTGATCAAGGCGTTGCGCGCCTCATCCACCCGCCGCGTCAGGGATGTGGAATCGCTGCCGCTGCTCAGGGCCTCATAGGTGGCATGGTAAAGGTCGCGCAAAAGCTGCGCTTTCCAGTTGTTCCAGGTGCCGGGGCCAACGCCGCGAATGTCACAGACGGTCAGAACGGTCAGCAATTTCAGCCGCGTGCGGCTGCCGACGATCCTGGCAAAATCACGCACGGTGCGGGGATCGCTGAGGTCGCGTTTCTGGGCAACGTCGGACATCAGCAGATGATGGCGCACCAGCCAGATCACGGTGTCGCATTCCGCCTGATCCAGACCCAGACGCGGGCAAACGACTTTGGCGATGTCCGCGCCCAGAACCGAGTGATCCTGTTTGCGACCCTTGCCGATGTCATGCAGCAGCAGCGCGACATAGATCACCCGCCGGTTCACGCCCTTTTTCAGGATGCCCGAGGCGACGGGCAGGTCCTCCACAAGGTCGCCTTGTTCAATCTGGTTGAGGGTCGAGATGCATTGGATCGTATGCTCGTCCACTGTGTAGTGGTGGTACATGTTGAACTGCATCATCGCGACAATGGGTTGAAATTCGGGGATCAACGCGCCGATCACCCCCAGTTCGTTCATCCGGCGCAACCCGCGTTCCGGGTTGCCGTGATCCAGCAGCATATCCAGAAAAATCCGGTTGGCATCCGGGGCGTTCTGCACCCGCGCGTCAATCCGGTGCAGGTTTGCGGTGACCAGGCGCATCGTGTCGGGATGCAGCAAATAGCCGGTGCGCAGGCCCTCTTCGAACACCCGCAGCAGGTTGACCGGGTCTTTCAGAAACTCGGCCTCATTGGCGATCATCAACCGTCCGCCGACCATTTTATAGCCGGGCGACAGCCGGGTCCAAAGCCGCCTTCCGGCATATTGCAGCAACTCGCCCACCCGTGGCTGGCGTTTGACGTGCCGCGCTTCCAGTCCGGTCAGGAAGATGCGGGTCAGTTCCCCCACCAATGTCGCATGGGTGAAATAATCCTGCATGAAATGCTCCACCGCGCGGCGGTCTTCCGT
>JAURMY010000268.1 GCA_030830465.1 Alphaproteobacteria bacterium | reverse complement strand
TCCTCGGAAAAAAAAAGAATCAAATCGCACTCCCGGACGAGCTGTTCCAGCATGGTGAGCTGGTGACCCTCGCGACGCCCATGTCTAGGCACACGCCCGTAACTCCAGTGTTTGCTATCGCTGCAAAAGTTTTGGTGGCAGACCAGCCGGGGGTGGGGGTGGGCCGGGAATTCCCGAAGCCCGCGGCGGCGGCGGCGGTGGCGGCGGCGGCGGGGACAGCCCAGGCCCAGTCGGAGCTACCTGTGGAGTGCCTGCGCCAACCGCGTCGTTTCGCGGTGGCCGGCTGGCATTCTACGAGCGCAAAAAACCGACACCCATCAACCCCGCCAAAGCGGCGCCGCTGCGCCAGGTTTCGCGCGCGATCGCCAAAGCGGCGAACAGCACCACAATCAGACCCAGGGCCAGATAGAGCGCCCGTCCCGGTTCAAACCGCAGGCCGAAATAGCCGCCGATCCCGACCGCAAGCGCCACCGGAATCCACAACAGCAGAGTGCCCCGCTGGGCCTCAACCGCCGCCAAGAACCGGTCCATCAGGCGCACCCTTGTCACCACCCCTGTCATTGCCTAAACACGGGCAAGTTTTGCCCGATCTTGGTTTCCAAAAGGTTAATCCCACATGCCCGCCGCGATGCAGACCAAACCCGTCGTGACCCGGTTCGCCCCGTCACCCACCGGCTATTTGCATATTGGCGGGGCCAGGACCGCTTTGTTCAACTGGCTCTATGCCCGCGCGAACAAAGGGAAATTTCTGCTGCGGATCGAAGACACAGACCTTGCGCGTTCAACCCCCGAAGCCACTGCAGCGATTTTTTCCGGCCTGAAATGGCTGGGGCTTGATTGGGACGGTGAGGCGCTTTCCCAGGCGTCCCGTGCCGCGCGCCATGCCGAGGTTGCCCTTGCGATGCTGGACCGGGGCCATGCGTATAAATGCTTTTCAACCCCGGAGGAGATCGACGCCGCCCGCGAGGTTTCCCGGCAGGAAGGCCGCGCAACGCTGTTTCAAAGCCCCTGGCGGGACGTGCCCGCATCCCGGCATCCAGACCTGCCTTTCGTTGTGCGCCTGAAGGCCCCCAAAACCGGCGAGATCACGATTGCCGACGCGGTGCAGGGCGCGGTGTCCTGGAAATGCGAAACACTTGACGATCTGGTTCTGCTGCGGGCGGATGGCAGCCCGACCTATATGCTGGCCGTGGTGGTGGATGACCATGACATGGCGGTGACCCATATCATCCGGGGCGACGACCATCTGTCGAACGCCGCGCGGCAAAGTTTCATCTATCAGGCGATGGATTGGGAGGTGCCGGTTTTTGCGCATATCCCGCTTATTCACGGTGAGGACGGCAAAAAGCTCAGCAAACGGCACGGGGCCCTGGGGGTTGAGGAATACCGGGCCATGGGATACCTGCCGGAAACCATGCGCAACTATTTGGCGCGGCTGGGTTGGAGCCACGGCGACGACGAATATTTCACAACAGATCAGGCGGTTGGCTGGTTTGATCTGGCCGGAATCGGCAAATCGCCGGCGCGGCTGGACTTCAAGAAGCTGGATCACCTGTCCGGCTTGCATATCCGCGATTCACAAGATGCACATTTGCTGGGCGCGATTGCTGATTTTTTAGGCGCAACCGGTCAGACACCGCTGACAGAAGCCCAATCCGCCGACCTGCTGCGCGCCATGCCCGCCCTGAAAGACCGCGCGAAGATCATCCCTGATCTGCTTGTAAAAGCGCATTTTATTTTGGCCGAGCGCCCCTTTCTGCCGGATGAGGCAGCGGCAAAATTACTGGATTCTGTATCCCGTGGTATGCTGAACCGTTTGACCTCACAGTTGCAAAATGCTAGCTGGGACAAAGACAGCCTGGAGGCTGCGATCCGAGACTTCGCCACCGGAGAATCGCTGAAATTGGGGGCTGTCGCCCAGCCCCTGCGGGCAGCTTTGACCGGGCGGACCGTGTCGCCCAGCGTGTTTGACGTGATGGTTCTGATTGGCCGCGACGAAACCCTGGCCCGGATTTTGGACGCGGCGGTCGGTTAGACCCGGCAACGGCGCAAGCCGCCCGGAATTGACAAAAGTTTCACAGGTTTACCCTAGTGTAACCCTGTTCCCGCGAATCCCGGCTGGCATCCGGAACCGTAAAGACCTGTTTGAGAGGATGTATCGATGGCTGACAAACCCAAGAACGCAACGCTAAGTTTTGGCGGAAAAAGCTATGATTTGCCGATGTTGTCGCCGGTGTTGGGCCCGGATGTCATTGATATCCGAAAGCTTTACGCCGAGGCGGATGTGTTCACCTATGACCCGGGCTTCACCTCCACCGCGTCCTGCCAGTCCGACATCACCTTCATTGACGGCGACAAAGGGGAGCTGCTTTACCGCGGCTATCCGATCGACCAGCTGGCGGAGAAATCACATTATCTGGAGGTGTGTTATCTGCTGTTATACGGCGAATTGCCAACCGCCGCCCAGCTTGAGGATTTTGAAGAGCGCGTGACCCGGCACACGATGGTGCATGAACAGATGCACTATTTCTTCCGCGGTTTCCGGCGCGACAGCCACCCGATGGCGACCCTGGTGGGTGTGGTCGGTGCGATGTCTGCCTTTTACCACGATTCGACCGATATCAACGATCCGGCGCAGCGGGAAATCGCTTCGATCCGTATGATCGCGAAACTGCCGACGATCGCCGCGATGGCCTATAAATATTCAATCGGGCAGCCTTTTGTCTATCCGCGCAACGATCTGGATTATGCGGCGAATTTTCTGCATATGTGTTTCTCGGTTCCCGCCGAGACCTATGAAGTGAACCCGATCCTCAGCCGTGCCATGGACCGGATCTTCACATTGCATGCGGACCACGAACAGAACGCCTCGACCTCGACCGTGCGTCTGGCCGGGTCCAGCGGGGCCAATCCCTTTGCCTGTGTCGCCGCCGGTATCGCCTGTTTGTGGGGCCCGGCCCATGGCGGCGCCAACGAGGCTGCGCTGAACATGCTGCGGCAGGTCGGTTCGGTTGACCGGATCCCGGAATATATCAAGCGCGCCAAGGACAAGGACGATCCGTTCCGCCTGATGGGTTTTGGTCACCGGGTTTACAAGAACTTCGACCCGCGCGCCAAAGTGATGAAGGAAAGTGCCGACGAGGTTCTGGATCTTTTGGGGGTCCACAACAACCCGACCCTTCAGGTCGCCAAGGAATTGGAGCGGATTGCGCTGGAGGATGATTATTTCATCTCCAAAAAACTTTATCCCAATGTCGATTTCTATTCCGGCATCATTCTGGACGCCATCGGTTTCCCGACATCGATGTTCACGCCGATCTTTGCGCTCAGCCGCACCGTGGGCTGGATTTCGCAATGGAATGAAATGATCGCCGATGCGGATCACAAGATCGGTCGCCCGCGCCAGCTGTATATCGGCGCCACCAGACGCGATTACCAGCCGATAGAGC
>JAURMY010000267.1 GCA_030830465.1 Alphaproteobacteria bacterium | reverse complement strand
AGCGGCAGTGGCAACAGCAGCGGCAGTGGCAACAGCAGCGGCAGTGGCAACAGCAGCGGCAGTGGCAACAGCAGCGGCAGTGGCAACAGCAGCGGCAGTGGCGGTGGCAGCGGCGGCGGGGGCGTGGACACCCTGTCTTACCTCAGCCCGGCCGAGTATCTGACCGGCGGAAAGTCGGCTGAGGGCTCTGTCGCCTGAGCGCGGTCAAACAGAGACCAAGTTCTGAAATCCAAAGCAGAATCCCGGAAATGACCGCAGAACGGCCCAATTCCTGCCGTTTTCCGGTGAATATCTTCACCATGCGAATTTCCATCCGCCGTGTGCGCAACACGGCGATTCAGCCACAGATCGGAAGGTCCAGAATGACTGCCAATGTTAACACCCCTCTGAACGTCTTGGCCGAGCCTGAAACACATTTTTGGGCGGACGAATCCGGCGCTGTTACGACCGATGAACTGGTCCTGATGGCGGCGGTAATCGGCATTGGATTACTGGCGGTGGGCAACTTTTCAAACGGAGCCGAGTTTCTGGCCAATGACCGGCGGGAAACCCTGTCGGGCTATCACGGCATCTCGTCCAGCGCGACCAACAATCTGGTGGTGGCGTCAAGCGGTGGCGGCGACGAGGTCACGGATACCGAAGACGTGGTTTATACGACGGATGAGGACGGAACGGTCACAGAAACCAGCAGTTCGGGCAGTTCCACCAAGCATTATTCGTCGGGCAGTTCTGATTACACAAGCCACACCGGCAGTTCGGAACATACCAGCAGAAACGGCAGCACGTCGCATTCCACCCATGACGGCAGCACCAACTATACGTCGCACAACGGCAGCACCAGCTATACGAAATCCGACGGCAGTTCGACCTATCAGGCGCATTCTGGCAGCACGACCCACACGACCAGCGCGGGCGTTTCAAAAAGCACCCACAGTGACGGGACGGTTAGCGCCTATAACAGCCGGGGCAGCACGATTACGATGTCTTCTTCCGGCAACTCCGGCACTTATACCAGCCACAATGGCAGCCGGACATCCTGGAGCAGCGGCGGATCGGCCTATTCCGGCAGCAACCGCTGGTGGGAAAGTGCCGCGCTGGAGCCTGATGGCAAGACCTATGCGTTCAACGACTATGACTATTTGACCGGCGGCAATCCGGACAATATTTCGTTGACCTGAACCGGGCGAAATATCACGAGCAGTGGAGGGCAGGGCCGTTTGGCGCTGCCTTTTGCTTTTGGCCTTTCCAATTTTGGCTGGACGCCTGAAAGCCGGGGCGATAGACCTGCGGACAGGCAAAAAAGGGGGCAAAATGGCGCGGGCATTCGTATTTCCTGGACAGGGCGCACAGGCGATTGGGATGGGCAAGGCCCTGGCCGAGACCTATCCGGCCGCACATGCAGTGTTTGAAGAGGTTGATCAGGCGCTGGGGCAAAACCTGTCAGCGATGATCTGGGAGGGCGATATCGCCGAACTGACCCTGACGGAAAACGCGCAACCTGCCCTTATGGCTACGTCGATGGCCGTGATCCGCGCCCTGGCCGCTGAGGGTGTTGACGTGACGGCGGCCTCCTTTGTGGCCGGGCATTCGCTGGGGGAATATTCCGCATTATGTGCCGCCGGAGCCTTCAGCCTGTCGGATACCGCCCGGCTGCTGCGTGTTCGCGGTCAGGCCATGCAACAGGCGGTGCCGGTCGGCGTGGGCGCCATGGCGGCCCTGCTGGGGCTGGATTTTGAAGCCGCAAGCGCGGTGGCAAAAGAAGCCGCGCAAGGGGAAATCTGTCAGGCGGCGAATGACAATGACCCGGCGCAGGTAGTGGTTTCCGGCCATAAGGCGGCGGTCGAACGGGCGTTGGAGATTGCCAAGGCGCATGGCGCCAAGCGGGCCTTGCTGTTGCCGGTTTCCGCACCGTTTCACTGTGCCCTGATGGCACCTGCGGCGGAAAAGATGGCCGGGGCCCTGGCCGATGTAACGATCCATGCGCCGAAGGTTCCGGTGGTTTCCAACGTTCTGGCCAGCGGCGTCAGCGATCCGGCGCAGATCCGCGACTTGCTGATAAAGCAGATCACAGGCTCGGTCCGGTGGCGCGAATCCGTGGCCTGGATGGGGGCGCAGGGCGTCACGGAGTTTTATGAAATCGGTGCCGGCAAGGCGCTGTCCGGGATGATCCGGCGGATTGAGCGGGAGGCGAACTGTGTCGCCGTCAGCACGCCGGACGAGGTTGCTGCGGCATCCGGTAACTTGAAGTAAGGGGCGATAATGTTTGATCTTACAGGAAAAAACGCATTGGTGACAGGCGCATCCGGCGGCATTGGCGGCGCGATCGCAAAGGCGTTGCACGGGGCAGGCGCGACGGTGGCCCTGTCGGGCACGCGGGTTGAACCGCTGGAAACGCTGGCGGCGGAACTGGGGTCGCGCGTACATGTCCTGCCCTGCAATCTGTCGGATGCAGAAGCGGTTGAGGCCCTGCCAAAGGCGGCCATCGCGGCCATGGGATCGCTTGATATTCTGGTTAACAATGCCGGTGTCACCAAAGACAATATTTTCATGCGGATGTCGGATGAAGACTGGGCCACGGTGCTTGATATCAACCTGACCTCAACCATGCGTCTGTGCCGGGGTGTGATGCGTGGCATGATGAAGGCGCGTTGGGGCAGG
Source organism: Alphaproteobacteria bacterium (assembly GCA_030830465.1). The sequence continues at coordinate 20 of JAURMY010000267.1, read as the reverse complement.
ATCATCAATATCTCCTCGGT
>JAURMY010000266.1 GCA_030830465.1 Alphaproteobacteria bacterium | reverse complement strand
CGTCGTTGAAGTCGCCCAAAACCACCACATCCTCATCGGCGGTCAGATGGGCATCGACCCGCCGCCGGATCCAGATGCATTGCGCCAGTTGTTTGCGGCGGTTTTCAATGGCCAGACGCACGGCCTCATCCGCGTTATGCGCGCCGTTTGGCGATTTCGATTTCACATGCACCCCGATCAGCCGCAGCGGTTTTCCTTGGCTCGGATGCAGGGCCACCTCAAGCGGAGGCTTTGAAAAGGTGATGGTTTCGGCGATCTCATCCACATCCAGATCAAGCCTCAGACTTGTGTCAAAACGGGGGGCGGCGGCGTCCGTATGGTCATCGTCCGGCGCGCCTTGCGGATCATGCCGCACGGTCAGTTTCTCGGGGTCGTATAACAGGGTGATTTCCTGCTGGGTTTCGCTGGCAAATCCCGTCAGGGCCGTGGTGGTCCGCAGATCGAAAACCGCGGCAAAATTCTCCAACGCGATTTTCGACGATTGGCCGTGGCCGGTATTGGGTGCCTCGACCACCAGCAGGGCATCCGCGTTGATGGCGACCATGACCTTGGCGATCGCCTCGATCTGTTGGGCGCGGGTGATCTGATACCGGCTGGACCATTTGTCATCCAGCAACAGTTCATTGTTGTCGTCAAACAGGTTGGCGAACCATTCCACGTTGTAGGTACCGATCCGCATCAGGCCCGTCCTTGCGAGATATCGTCCCAGGCTTTGTTGATTGCCATCAGGCGGCGGGTGGCCAGATTGATCGCTTCCTGCGGTACACCGCGCGATAACATGCGGTCCGGGTGTGTATCATGGACGGCCTTGCGCCAGGCCTTCTTGATGTCCGGCATCGGGGTTTCCGGGTCGACGCCCAGCACATCATAGGCGTCAGGCGGACTGTCGGGGGCAAATCGGGTTCGCAGGGCGCGAAACCTCCGGTCACTGACCCGGAAGATCCGCGCAACCGTGGCGATGAAATCATCCTCATTCGGGTGGTATTCACCATCGGCCAGGGCGATATATAACAACCCTTCCAGCAAGTCTTCCAGCATCGCAGGCTCGTTCCGGAACATGCGGGAAATCGACCGGGCATAGGTTTCAAATCCGGTCACATCCTGTCGGGCGAGGTTGTAAAGTCTTGCGGCCTGGGCCTCATCTTCCGGCGGAATGAAAAACACCTCGCGGAAGGCGGCGACCTCATCCCGTGTGACCAGACCGTCCGCCTTGGCCATTTTGGCCGACAGCGCGATCACCGCAATGGCAAAGGCGACCGAGCGTTCGGGCGGGGTGCGCAGCCTGTCAAAGACATTGGCCAGGCTTTCGCCCTGTGCAAGGGCGGCGACAGCGTCGGCAATGCGGGACCATAGGGACATGAATTCAGGGCTTTATTCGGGTATCTGCCGACAGCTTATAGGATTTTTTGCATCAATACGAGGTCAAACCAGCGGTCAAATTTGCGCCCGACCTGCGGCAAACGCGCGATTTCGCGATAACCGATGGCCGCATGAAAGGCGATTCCGGCAAGGTTTTCATGGCTGACCCCGGCAAACATGGAATGCACGTCATGGGCGCGGGCATGGGTTTCAATTGCCGTCATCAAAGCGCGCCCGGTGCCTTTGCCCTGTGCGTCGGCTGCCAGAATGATCGTGTGCTCCATCGTGTGACGGTAGCCGTTCGAGGCACGAAACTGACCATAAGTCGCAAACCCCAGCAGGGTGTCGTTTTGCCGTGCGATCAGAAAAGGTCTGGTGTCGGCAAGCTTGGCCTCGATCTCTGCCGCCAGCCCGGCGACGGTTTTTTCAACCGAGTTGAAGGTCGCGATTCCATCCCGGATCACCGGGTTCCACAGATCGGCAATGGCGGGGCAATCCTGTTTGGTGGCTTGGACGATCTGCATGACGGGCCTTCCTGAAATTTGCGGTATATTTCCCAAGCCGGCGGCGGATTACCAGTGGCGATTTCTGGGTTGAATGCCCTTTGCGGGCGGTACAGGATCGCCGCGAAACCTTACAGGAACCCGACATGAATCCGTTTGATCCAAAGTCCGTCGACCCGGACACCGCCGCCTTTGTCGCCGAATTGTCCGCCAAACTGGCGGAAATGCCGGCCGCGCATGAGGTGCCGGTTGAGCTGTCGCGCCGGGCGCGCGATGAAGGTCTGGGGTTCTTTCCGTTCTATGCGCCGCTGGAAAAGGCGGTAGATCTGGCGATACCGGCAGCGCCGGGCGGTCCGGGCCGGGTGCGTGTGCAACGCCCGGAGGGTCCGGCGACCGGGGTGTTTCTGCACATTCACGGCGGCGGCTGGACGCTGGGCAGGCCCTGGCATCAGGACCACCGGATGCAGGACCTGATCGCGGCCACCGGATGCGCCACGGTGTCGGTTGAGTATCGTCTGGGGCCGGAACATCCCTGGCCTGCTTGCGTTGAGGATTGCGCGGCGGCGGCGCGCTGGCTGGTTGAGAATGTAAAGGCAGAGTTCGGCACAGACCGGATTGCGATAGGTGGCGAAAGTGCGGGGGCGCATCTGGCGGCGACAAGTTTGCTGTCGATGAAGGCCGAGGGCAAACTGGACGCCTTTCACGGTGCTTTGATGGTTTATGGCGCTTATGACATGTCGATGACGCCCTCGACGGCCAATTGGGGCGCGCGCAAACTGATCCTGTCAACGCCGACGATCCAATGGTTCGGCGGCAATCTGGCGATCCCGGCGGACCGGCTGCGCGACCCGCTGGTGTCACCCCTTTACGGCGACCTTGCGGGGATGCCGCCCGCCCTGTTTCAATGTGGCACCTATGATCCGCTGATGGATGATACCGCCTTTATGGCCCATCGCTGGGCAGCCGCCGGGGCCGAGGCCGAAACCATCTGGTATCCGGGCGGGGTGCATGCGTTTGACTATTTTGACACGCCTTTGGGGCGGCGGGCGATTGCCGACGGTGCCGGGTTCTTGAAGGGCGTGTTCGGGGGATAAGGCGAATTGCGTTTTACCCGGAGCAAATTGCATCACCTGACGCGTTGAAATCTTTGATTTCAGGCAGCGTTTTGTGAGTCACGTTTAACGCAATTCGCTCTGGGGTCCGCTTGTGGTTCTGAAGGCACGATTTGACCGGTGCCGGCCCCTTGGCGATCTTGCCTTTCGGCTTGGTGTCAGGCCATGGCCTTCGCCCCTGTCGCGCTAATCTGAAACGCCCCTTTCTGGCGCGCCACCTGCCAGCCGGCCACCGGCTCCATCCGGGCGCGGCGGCGCTCAAGCTGCCAGTTTTGGGCGCTGCTGTCATGCGCCGGGGCCATGTGCCAGCGGCTTTCCACCCCGGCGGCACCGCCCTGACCGGCCAGCAACAAAAGCCCAAGTGGTGCCGGGCCGCTGGCGGCGGCGGTCTCGGCGGCCAGATGCAGGCGGCGCACCGGGGTCAGGTGTGGGATGGCGGGCAGTTCGCAGACCGTCAAAGGGGCTAGGCCGGTGCGCAAAACCTCTTCCATCACCCAGAGGATATCCTCGGGGCGGCGTGGGGCGATCAGGGTCAGGCGGCCCGGGTTGATCAGGCCCAGCACCCCTTCGCCATGCAACCGGTCGCCCATCCAGGCGGGGCTGATCCAGAACACCGGCCCGTCGCATGCGCGGGCGGCAATCAGCGCCAGCGTGCGTCGGGCCGGGCCGCAGAATTCATGCACCCTTGCCTTGACCAGCGACAGGCCGGGCAGAAATTCCAGCCCCGGTTTGGGGCGGTATGTGTGGCGGGTCAGCGGCGGATATGTCATTCCGGCAGTCTATAATGTTCCCTTTATGTTCTCAAGCCTGTTTGCGCGGAAACCAATGGGTTGAGTCAAAAACAATTGATTACACGCGATAGATATGCACAAATTCAAATACACGCGTATGTTCGCCCGAACTGCGTGCCATCCAACAGGGGAAACAAAATGAAAATGCTTACCAAAGTCTTCGCGGTACTGTCCGGTATGCTGCTGGCCGCCCAAATGGCCTATGCCGAGGGCAAGGTGCACCACATCGCCATGCATGTGGATGAAAATGACCCGGCCGTCATGAACCTGACGCTGAACAACGCCGCGAACGTGAACGCCTATTACAAGTCCCAAGGCGATGAAGTGATTGTGGAAATCGTGGCCTATGGCCCCGGTCTGATGATGCTGATGCCCGGCAAAAGCCCGGTTGAACAGCGGATCAGCGCCATGTCGCTGGAAATGCCGAACGTGACATACGCCGCCTGCGGCAACACGCTGAAGAAAATGAGCGAGAAAGCCGGCAAGGAACTGTCGGTCATGCCCGAGGCCCATGTGGTGCCCGCAGGTGTCGTGCGTCTGGTGGAGTTGCAGGAAGAAGGCTACGCCTATATTCGCCCGTAAGATCTGAAGCCGACCGCCCCCTTGCGCTTTGTACGGGGGCGGTTACACATGGCCGCCCGAAACGAAAGGAGCCGCCATGCAGATGAACCCCCTTGGCCGGACCGGACTGACGATCAGCGCGATGTGCCTGGGGTCCATGACCTTTGGCACCCAGACAGCCAAGCCTGATGCCTTCCGGCAAATCGACACGGCCCTCGCGCATGGCGTCAATATCATTGACACCGCCGAGATGTATCCGGTCAATCCCAACCTGAAGAAAACCCAAGGCGACAGTGAACGGATCATCGGCGACTGGGTTGCGCAAAGCGGGCGGCGCGGGGATATCCTGATCGCAACAAAATGTTCCGGCGAAGGCCATATGAACGTGCGCGACGGTGCCCCCATTTCCGGGGCCACCATCCGGCAGGCGGTGGAAGCATCGCTGAAAAACCTGCGCACGGACCATATCGACCTCTATCAGTTGCACTGGCCCAATCGCGGGTCTTACATGTTCCGCCGGAATTGGACCTATGATCCGACCGGCCAGAAAACCGGCGAGATGGCCGGTCATGTCATGGATGTTCTGCAAGCGCTTGATGATCTGATCCGGGCCGGGAAGATCCGGCATATCGGCCTATCGAATGAAAGCGCCTGGGGCATGATGCAATGGCTGAAGGCATCCGATTCCGCAGGCCTGCCGCGCATGGCCTCGGTTCAGAACGAATATTCGCTGTTGTGCCGCCTGTTTGACACCGACATGGCCGAGCTTTGCCATCACGAAGATGTCGGCCTGTTGGCCTTTTCGCCCGTCGCGGCAGGACTATTAAGCGGCAAATATGACCCCGAAACCACACCGCCGGGGTCGCGGCGTAGTTTTGTCGCGGATCTGGGCGGGCGGATCACGCCGCATGTCTGGCCGGCGGTTTCCGCCTATATGGCTGTTGCGCGCAAACACGGGCTGGATCCGGTGCAAATGGCGCTGGCCTGGGCCATGCGCCGGCCCTTCATGGCCTCGGTGATCTTTGGGGCGACGGTACAGGGCCAGTTGGAAAACGCGCTGAAGGCGGCTGATCTTGTGCTGTCAGACGAGGTGCTTGCCGATATTCAGGTGGCGTATCGCGCCCATCCGATGCCAATGTAACCGCGTTGGGCGGTTGCGGCCTAACGGCGGTGCAGCTTTCGCAGACCGGTGACCGGCAATCCGAATTCGCGCTTGAAGGCCCGCGCGAACACCGCCTGTGACGAAAACCCGCAACGCAGTGCGATGTCCTGGGCGCTGAGGGCGGTATCAAGCGCAAGTCGGCGGGATTCCTGCAGGCGCAAGTTCAGGAAAAAGGCGCCCGGTGATTGCCCCAGTTGCTTTTGAAACAACATCTCAAGCCCGCGTTGCGACAGGCCCGCCGCCCGCGCCAGTTTCGCCACGCCGGGGGCCTCGTCGATGTGCCGGGTCATCAGGTCCACGACTTTGGCCAGTTTGGGCGAGGTCCGCTCAATCCGGGCGATCGACACGGGTCGTTGCGGTGCGGACGGGGCCAGAACCGGATCATAGATCAGCGCCCCCGCAACGCTTTCCGCCAGCTTGGCCCCCAGCCGCGACCCGATCAGATGCAGCATCAGGTCAATGGTCGGCACCGCCCCGCCCGAGGTGAAGAACTTGCCGGAAATCGTGAAACGGTCCCGCACGACATTGATCGCGGGAAAGGCGTCGGCAAATTCCTCAAGGTCCTCCCAATGGGTTGTGGCGGTAAACCCGTCCAACAATCCTGAACGCGCCAGCAACCAGGAACCGCCATCAACCCCGCCCATCGACCGCAGGCGCGGCGCTGCATTGCGCAGGTTTTTCAGCAGCGCGGGCGTGGCCTGTTCTGTCAGGCGGAACCCGGCGACCAGCAGCAAAGCCGCGTAGTCGGGGCGGGGATCAAAAACCTCGGTAGCGATTTCAACACCAGAGGTCAGGCGCACCGGTCCGCCCTGCGGCGAAAGCAGCCGCCAGTGAAAGGCGGTTCGCCCGGCCTTGCGGTTGGCTGCGCGCAGGGGGTCGACACAGGCGGCAAGGGACAGCATGTTGCTGTCGGGCAGAATCAACACGCCCACCGTCAAGGGGGCGGGCTCGGGCCGAAAGAGGGTTTCTTCGCTTTTCATCAAGAACACTTCGTATTTTGCAAAGTTTTGAAAAGCAAGCCGCGCCATGATCCCGTCTGAGATATTTTTTACGAGAATCGGAGCCTGTAATGCCGCTGGAAATGAACCGTGAAGTCTTTATCACCTGTGCGATCACCGGTTCCGGCGGCACACAGGATCGCAGCCCGCATGTGCCGCGCAGCCCGAAAGAAATCGCCGACAGCGCCATCGCCGCCGCCAAGGCCGGCGCTGCCGTGGTGCACTGCCACGTGCGCGACCCGGAAACCGGCAAACCGTCGCGCCGGGTGGACTATTACCGCGAAGTCACTGAACGCATCCGCGACAGCGCAACCGATGTAGTGTTGAACCTGACGGCCGGCATGGGCGGCGACATGATTTTCGGCGATGTCGAGCATCCGCTGCCGCTGTCGCAAAATGGCACAGATATGGCCGGCGCAACCGAGCGGGTCGCGCATGTGGCCCAGTGCCTGCCGGAGATTTGCACCCTGGATTGCGGCACCATGAACTTTGCCGAGGCAGATTACGTGATGACCAACACCCCTGGCATGCTGACCGCAATGGGCGGGATGATGACCGATCTGGGCGTGATGCCGGAAATCGAAGCCTTTGACACCGGCCATCTGTGGTATGCCAAGGATCTGGTCGCGCGCGGGGTTCTGAAAGGCCCGGCGCTGGTGCAATTGTGCATGGGCGTGCCATGGGGCGCGCCGGATGATCTGAACACGTTCATGGCGATGGTCAATAACGTGCCCAAGGACTGGACATTCTCGGCTTTCTCGATCGGGCGCAACCAGATGCCCTATGTGGCGGCGTCGGTGCTGGCGGGCGGCAATGTGCGCGTCGGGCTGGAAGACAATCTGTGGCTGGACAAGGGCGTTCTGGCGACCAATGCCCAACTGGTTGACCGGGCTGTCGGCATCATCGAAAACCTGGGTGCGCGGGTGATCGGGCCCGCGGCGGTGCGCGCCAAGCTTGGCCTGACGAAACGGGCTCCGGTATGATCTGAATCGGCTTGCGGTGCGTATCAGTTGCGCACCGCATGGACGCGGGCGGTTTTTAACAGCTTGAGGACCCGATGAAACAGTTTTTCCTTGCCTTCCTGATCAGCCTGGGACTCCCCGCAGCGGGACTGGCCGACACCTATCGCGACCGTTCGGCGCCGATTGCCGCGGTGCCGGTCGATCTGGCCCGCTATTTTGGCAAATGGTATGAAATCGCGCGGTTTCCGAACCGGTTTGAAAAGGATTGTGTCGGCGTCACGGCAGAGTATTCCCGCCGCGATGACGGCCTTGTGCGGGTGGTCAACACCTGCCGGAAAGACCGACTGGACGGTCAGATCGACCGGATAGAAGGGCAGGCCAGCGTTCTGGCGCCGGGCAAGTTAAGTGTGACCTTTGTGCCCTGGCTGCCATTTGCAAAGGGCGACTATTGGGTTTTGTACATCGACCCGGGGTATCAATTGGCCGTGGTCGGCGCGCCGAAAGGCACGACCGGTTGGATCCTTGCACGCACGCCCCGGATCAGTGCGGCGCAACTCAGCACAGCGCAAAAGGCACTTGCCGGGAACGGCTATGACATTGCAAAACTGATGATGGTCTTACAGGAATAACGGGCGGCAATGCGGGGAATTGGAATATCTGCGGTCTTGGCCCTGACGCCGGTTCCGGCCCTTGCCGCGCCGCCGGATTGGGCCGGTATCTGGGCCGCAGAGCCGGCCTGGTGCCAATGGGCCGACAGGGTTGGATCGCATGATCCCGCGCCGATTGAATTGACCGAAACCGAAGTGAACGGCCTTGAAAACTTTTGCGAGATCAGGGGCGTCAACCGGATCGGGTTTGACCGGGCCTGGGTTTTGGATCTTGCCTGTTCTTCGGAAGGCGATGAATATGACGACCGCACATTGCTGATGCTGGAGACCCCGGATATCCTTTGGCGCTGGTATGGTGCGGGCGAACCGGTGCGCTATACCCGCTGCGGGATCAAGGAATGAACCGGTTTCCGGCAAGGCATCGGATCAACCCAAGCCGTTCCGGCAAGACGCGACCGGCGCGCAGAATGACAGCGTGACTGCCACGCGAAAACAGGAGTAAGACCATGTCAAAAACAGCGGCGATCATTGGTGGCGGCGTTATCGGCGGCGGATGGGCCGCGCGGTTCTTGCTGAACGGCTGGGACGTGCGTGTCAGCGACCCCGATCCCGAGGCCGGGCGCAAGATTTCCGAAGTGCTGGCCAATGCCCGGCGCTCGCTGCCGGGGCTTGCGGATGTGGCGATGCCGCCGGAAGGCAACCTGACGTTCTGCACCTCGATCGCCGATGCGGTAGAAGACGCAGATTGGGTGCAGGAAAGCGTGCCCGAACGGCTGGATATCAAACACAGGGTTCTGGCCGAAATTCAGGCGCATTGCCCGCGCACGGCGGTGATCGGATCGTCAACCTCGGGGTTCAAGCCGACGGAACTTCAGGAAGGTGCCGCGCGGCCCGAACAGATCGTTGTGTGTCACCCGTTCAACCCGGTCTATCTGTTGCCCCTGATCGAGGTGGTCGGCAGCGACAGTCCGGCGGCGGCCACGGCCGAGCGCGCCCGGGTGATGTTGACCGAGCTGGGCATGAAGCCCTT
>JAURMY010000265.1 GCA_030830465.1 Alphaproteobacteria bacterium | reverse complement strand
TGGGCGGCCTTAAGCGCATCTACATCGCCGTCCCAGCCGCCGCCGCGCAGACCTGCCGTCAGCAAGTCCAGCAAGTCGCGGGTGCTGAACGCGCCTGTTTCAAACCGTTCGACCAGCGCCAGCAGCGAAGATGTCTCCAGCGCCGCTTCCAGTTCGGCCAAGGCCCCCAGCGTCAGGCGCAAGACATGCGCCTGACCGTCGATCACCAGCGCCACCTCACCACGATAGGGGTTCACCATCAAAGCGCCGCAAAGCTGATGGACCCGGCCGAGGCGAGCGAAAGCTCGTAACTGGCCTCGCCGTCATGCGATCCCGCATATTCGATGGATGTGATCTGAAACGGCCCTTCGACGATGCCGAAATCCGGGATGATCACCTGAAAATCGGGCACTTCGCCGTCAAAGAATATCTGCCGCGCCCGTTCGTCCGTATCCGCGTCGCGAAACACGCCCGAACCGCTGATCGATGCCGACCTTACCCCGGCCCCGCCCAGCAATTCACGCCAGCCGCCGGCGCTTTCCAACGTGGTCACGTCGACCGTTTCCGCATTGAAGGTGATCCGGGTTGCCCGCAGCCCCGCGACCGTCTCAAACGCGCCTGATCCGGTCAGATCAAGCTTGATCAGCAAATCCTTGCCCTTTTGAACTGCCATGATTTTTCCTTTCAAATAAATGAATTAAATGTCTTCAACCCGCGCCCGGAAGCGCATGTCGATGCGCCTTGCACCCGGCGACGTAGCGCGCCTTGCCCGTGCCGATACAAAGTCCAGTGAAACCAGATGTCCGCGGCTCAGGCTTAGCGCAGCGTCGTTCAGAACATCAGAAACGGCCACCGCCACTGCCTTGGCTGCGGCAAATCCCGCCGCATCCGAATAGATCGAGACGATCAGCTGGTGTTCGGCACCTTCGGCACTGACATCGGACTTTGTCCGCACATCCTCTTCGCCGATCACCACATAGGTCATGGGCAAGGTTCCCCCGGGCAGCGCGTCATAAACATCCGCGCCGACCAGTCCCTGCACCACGGTGTCGCCTGAAATTGCAGTAAATACAGCCGCTTGCAGGGCCGAAGCGATTGCGTAACTCATGCCAGCACCTCCTCCTTGGTGAAACATTCCAGGTACATCCCGTCCGGGTCACCCTCGGCCACGGCTTCGATCATGAAGACCCGGCTTTGCTCGCGAAATCTTTGACCCGGCTTTGGGCGCGATTGCGCCCCGCTTGCGGCCGCCCGAACAATCACGCGATAAGGGACTGACGACATGTTGACGGCGACATTCTCGCGCAACCGGCCGGCGCCGGGGCGAATATCCGCCCACAAGCTGCCCAACACGGCCCAGGTTTGGGTAAAGCCACCCGCGTTGTCAGGCTGCAAAGTCGCCGCTTCCAACACCAGCTTGCGGCTCAGTCGTACCGGCCCTCTCATGCGCCGCCACCCAAAACGCGCACCGACCTGTGTGCTTCAATCAGCGCCATCACGCCAAAGGGCATCAGGTCCTCGCGCCCCCCTTCGCCACGGCGGTTTTCATAATAATGCGCCCCAAGCAGAAAAACCGCCTGCGCCAGATCCACCGGCAGATCCTGCCAGGCCGGACCATAGCCCGCCGTAAAGGCGATATCGACCGATCCGCCCGCCGGAATCGATGGCAACGCCCCACCGGTTGCCACCAAACGGGGGCGCTGAAAATCTTTCACAAGAAAATAGCTTTCAGGCGCGATAACCGTTTCCGATCCCAGCCGGTCTGTCACCTTGACCGCGTTAATGGCCGAAATCGGCGCAATCGGCAGCCCCTGGGAATCACCTGTTCGCCACGTGGTCAATTGCCAAGAAAAATCCCTTGCGATCAACGCCTTGCCGATCCTTGCCTCAGTTGCTGCCATTGCGGCCCGCAGATAGGCCGCCAGAACAGTGTCTTGCGAACCATCGTCGGCAAAGCCGGTTCCCAGATGCAAATGCGCCGCAAATTCCGAAACCGGCAGCACCTCTGTCGGCACGGTCGTTTGTTCCACCAACATCATTTCTATCTCCTTGATCCCCGAATTTTTCGCAGATGCCGCCCCAAATGCGCGCGCATCCGCATCGCTCGGTCAGAGGGGGAGCAGCTGGACAACACGAACCGCGCGCGCGACCCGCCGCCTCAAAAGGCGGCAGGTTTCCTTGTTTCAAACTGTCGGGTCGTTACACGGCAGCGAATTTCAGCACTTTGATGGCATTGAAATCGCTGACATCCCCACCCACACGCTTGGTCGCATAGAACAGAACATGCGGCTTGGCGCTGAACGGGTCACGCAGGATACGCAGGTCCGGGCGTTCTGCGATTGTGTAACCGGCGTTGAAATCGCCAAAGGCAATCGCTTTGGCCCCGGAGGCGATATCGGGCATATCTTCCGAAATCAGCACGGCATAACCCATCAGGCGTGCCGGTTCACCCGCCGAAAGGCCGTCCGACCACAGGAAGCGGCCATCCGCGTCTTTCATCTTGCGCACGGCCCCGGCGGTTTTGGAATTCATCACAAAGCTCGCATTTGCGCGATAGCGGGCACCCAAAGCGTACACCAGATCGACAATCGCATCTGCCGGATTGACAGCCGCGAAATCGCCGTCGGCACCGGTCAGGATATGGCCAAGCTCGCCCCAGACTTCGGTCCCGTTTTCCGCCGAAACATAGGTCAGAAAGCCCTTCGGCTTGTCGATACCGTCGCCAGAAATAAACGCGCCGCCTTCTGCACGGGCAAATTTGTCCGCGATCCGCTCGGCCAGCCAGTCCTCGACCGAAAAGGCGCTGTCATCCAGCAGCCGCTGGCTGGCTTTCGGCAGGGCCGACAATTCGTGCAGCGGAATGGTTATCCGTTCCACCTGGGGCGTGCCGGTCTCGCCGGCGGCGGCTGTTTCACTTGCCCAGCCTGCGCCAATATCGCTGTGATCGATCAGAACATCATAGGCGGTGGCTTCCACCTGAACCACATTCGCAACGGCCCGGATAGACGACGCATTGCGCAGCACACCGGCCACACGGTCGGCGGTCTGCGGATCCACCAGATAGCCACCGTCAGCGGTCACAGCCGTGGACAGGGCCTTTTCTTCCATTGCCAGGCCGCGCAGCCCGTCGTCATCGCCCGACCGCAGATAGGCCGCAAAGGCCTTCTTGTGCGGCGCTTCCACTTCGGCGGCCTGGCTCAGAACCGGGCGGCGGGACATCATGTTCTTGCGGTCAATCATTGTCATGCGTTCTTCCTGTTTGGTCAGGCGTTCCTTAATATCGGCCTGAAAGTTGCTGAAATCACTTAAAAATCCTGCCAGAGCCGTTTTCACTTCCAGTGTCGGCCCCGCCCGGGACGCGCCCAAATCGGGGCTGGTCTTGGTTTCGGTTTTGCTCATCAAAATGTCCTGTTATCGATGAAAACTAATGCTGGTCAAAATGGGCCAACATGGTTCTGGCCTCGGCAAACGCCTCCGCCAACTGCTGCACCAGATCCTCGGACTCGGCTTCAGCCTTGCCTTGAACCCGTGCTTCCGGAAGCATTGGAAATGTCACAAGCGACACCTCCCACAATTCCAGTTCATGCAAGAGCCGCTGGCCCTTGGCATTCTTTTCCGCCCGCAATGTGCGGTATCCGATGGAAAGCCCGTCAATCGCCCCGGCGCGCACCAGCGCCAGCGCCTCGGCACCTTTCTGGATCTCCGTCAGAAACCGGCCTTTGACAAACAGGCCCTTGGCGTCTTCACGCACCTCGTCCCAAATACCGATCGGCTGCGCGGGATCGTGCTGCCACAGCATCTTGATCCCGCGTCCCTTTGCCGCCAAGGATTTCAACGACTGCGTATAGGCGCCTTTTTGCACCACATCGCCGCCCTGATCCGCAGATCCGAACAACGAGGCATAGCCTGTGATCACACCGGATTTCGTCAACTCGACATCCGTATCGAGACGGCAGAATTTTGTTTCAAGTCCGCTCGCAAGATATCCTTGCATCATATTGATATTCCTTATTTTTGCGTCAAATCCATAAAGGCAATCGCCCCCTGCGCCAGCATGAAACCGGTCACGCCATAGACGGCCATCCACAAACGGCGCTCCAACCGTTCCAATGTGGCCTCCATGGTCACCAGACGACGTTCCAGCCCGTTCCAGCGCTCGGCCAATACTTTTTCATGGGTTTCCAATCGGGCGGAAGCGGCGTCAAACGGTTCGTATAAAAACCGCGATCCGCCATTCCGGTTGCGATCACTCATCGGCCAGTTTCGGCAGACCAAGCAGCGACCGTTTTTCCGCCTGGGTCAGAAAATCCGCCTCGCTCACCCGCTTCCAACGCGCCTCGCGCTCTGTTGAAAGCGCGGGGATACCGTCCAGGTCGACGGTCAGATTAACGCTGTCATTGGAAAATTCCGCCAACCAGTTTGACACAGTTGCCAGAACTTTGGCCGCCATCGGCAGAACGGTCAGGCGGTAAAAGGCCCGGTTTGCCTCTTGGTAATTCGCAAATGTCGCATCTCCTGGCAGGCCCAACAGCATGGGCGGCACCCCAAAGGCCAGGGCAATTTCCCGTGCGGCGCTTTCCTTGGTTTTCTGGAACTCCATGTCGCTGGGCGAAAATCCCATCGGTTTCCAGTCCAACCCGCCTTCCAACAGCATTGGACGCCCGGCATTCACCGCCCCCTGATGATAGCTCGACATTTCATCCAGCAACCGGTCATATTGCTCCTGGCCAAGCGAACCCTGGCCGTCAGCGCCCTTATAGACGATAGCGCCCGAGGGCCGCGCGGCGTTGTCAAGCAAGGCCTTGGACCAGCGCGACGCCGCATTGTGCACGTCCAAAGCCGAGGCTGCGGACTGCATCGGGCTCAGCCCGTAATGATCGTCCTGCGGATGAAAACTGCGGATATGGCAGACCGGGGAAACCGGGCCGGTCATGTCAAACCGGTGCTTTTTCGCGCCGACCTTATATTCATAAGCCACCGGCCAGCCATCCGCCCCCGGCACCAGCGCCATTCGATCCGACCGCAACACGTGCAGCTCGCTGGGGCGGCCTTGCTCGTCAGTGACCGCCTCAAGATAGCCGTCTCCGCTCAGCAGCAGTTGACCGAACAACGCCTCAAGCAGGTCCGCCCGTCCCTGCGCGCCGTTCGGGCGCGCCAGCAGCGCCAACACCGGGTGGGTCTCATAGCGCCGCTCATTGTCCTGCAAGACCAGCGGCAGCGCCGCCGCGGCCTCGGCAATCATTTTGACACAGCGAAACCCCACGGGATTTCCGGCAAAGCCGCTGCGAGTCAGCGAAACCGTGTCCCGCGCCGACCAGGCCACCCGGCCCGCGCCATGAAAAGCAATCACCGGACCGGCAGCCGAAGCCTTCGCTTCGGGCACGGCGGCTTGTGCACGTTTAAACAAATTCAATGCCATATCTTGCTCCAGAAATTACGAAAACCGCTGCTGGGCTTCCAAATGGTGGTTGGTTTCGCCAAAATCGAAAACCGGCTTGGCGGATCTTACAAACCGCGAACCCTTGGGCGACGGTAAACCGCGGCCGGTCCGATCAGAAGATCGGTGATCGCCCAGACCAGCGCATCGACCCGAT
>JAURMY010000264.1 GCA_030830465.1 Alphaproteobacteria bacterium | reverse complement strand
CCGGTCTTGGCGGCACCATAATTTGACTGACCGAAATTGCCATAAATCCCCGAGGAGGACGCCGTCAGCGCAATCCGCCCATAGCCCGCCGTCTTCATGTGGTCCCAAACGGCCTTGGTGCAGACAACCGTGCCCCACAAATGCACGTCCAGCACCGCCCGGAAATCGTCCAGCGTCATTTTTGAAAACGTCTTGTCGCGCAGGATACCGGCGTTGTTGACCAGGACATCAATCCGGCCCCAGCGGGCCAGGGTCTGGTCCACCATATCCTGCACCTGATCGGGTTGGGTGACATTGGCGCCGTGGGCCATCGCCTCACCGCCCATGGCCTCGATTTCGGCGACAACCTGCTGGGCCGCGGTCTGCGAACCGCCGCTGCCATCCAGTGCGCCGCCCAGATCGTTGATCACCAGTTTGGCACCGCGCCGCGCCAGTTCCAGCGCATGCGAACGCCCCAGCCCCGTTGCCGCGCCGGTTACAATGGCCACGCGGCCGTCAAATCTGATGGGTGTCATGTCGCTTCTCCGCTGGTGTTTTGCCTGTTATGGCAAACCCCGGCGGCACTGTGAACAGGGTACGGACAGTTCCGCGCAAATCCTGACGGTTATTTGTTGCTGCTGATCCAGTGCGACATCAGGCCGGAATCCCGGAAACATTCGTCCGGCACAGTCATCCGCCGCCTGCGCGCGATCTTTTCCGCATAGGCAACCTGCTTTGATGTGGCGCCGGGCGCGCGCGCATAGACCCGCGCCGAATTGAACGCGCCCTGATGCGAGGCGATCCAGTTGGACAAAGCCCGCCGGTCGCGGATGTCTTCCACCGGAATGGATTGATTGAGCCGCTGAGAGATTTTACGCGCAAAATCGACCTGGGCCGGGGTTGGGCCGGTAATGGTGGTGTTTTCGGTTTGCATCACAGTCACCCTACATAAACGAAGTATGAGAACAAACATAGAACATCTGTTCCCGTTTGTCCAGTTGATGTGGGTGGCATTTTGAAAAACACCAGATGCTGGGTGCGTCCCTCACGCAGAATTGACCTGATGACCGGGCTCAGACGCCGATTTTCAACAAGGGGCGGGCGCGCAGAAATACCGGCAAACGGGATTTCAGTTCAGGCGCAATCGCCAGAAGGTCGGCGGCATAAACCAGCAAGCTCGCCAGACTGACCATTGCGATTCGCGCCAGCGGATGCAAGTCGGTTACAAAGGCCGTGCTCATCATAAAGACCATGACGCCGGTTCCCATCAGGATCGGCACGACGATTGGCAGCAGACCGGTCGCCACTGCCAGCCAGTTGATCCGGCCATAGCGTTGCTGCATCCAGCACGCCGCCAGAAGTGATCCGAAGGACACGGCGAATTGCGACCAGGCCACCGCATAAAGGCCAAAGCGTACCGCGACCAATGTCAGCGCGACCGTCAACAGCAGGAAAAACAGCGTGAACGGGATCAGACGCTTGATCTGACCGGCAAGGGACAGAATGGCCTCGGTCGCAAGGCCCGGCAACATCATCGCCCGGCTGGCCGCCAGTATCGCAACCACCGGCAAGGCCGGCAGCCATTCCGGCCCCAGAACGATATGGATCACGTCCTGCCCCATCACGGTCAGCCAGATGAACACCGGAACCGCCAGGGCGCATAGCACGCGGAAAAACTGGTTCGCCTGTGCCTGAAACCCGTCAAGCCGGCCACCGGCAAGGTCGCGCGCCTTGCGAAACAGGCTCCAGGCCAGAACCTCGGTGGGCACGAAAACCACCTCGGACACCGCGCCGACCAAGCGTTCGGCGGCGCGGTAATAGCCAACCGATGCCGGCCCCAGAAAGCCGCCGATAATGAAGGTCGCGGCGTAAAGGCGGATGTTCACGATCATCCGGCTGACGAACAACTGCCCGGAAAAGGTCAGCATCTGACGCAGATGCGCGCCCTTCAGGCCGAATTTCGGCGACAGGCGGGTTGCCGAAAAGCTGACGATCAGATGCACCGACTGAAAAGTCAGCCGCCCGAACACCAGCGAAAGAACGCCAAAGCCCGAGAACAACGCGGCCAGTGCAACGGCGGTGGCGACAACCTCGCCGGTGATTTCGGAGGCGGCAGAGGATTTCAGCCGGTCCTGCCAGATCATGATCCCTTTTTGCGCGCTCGATGTCGTGGCCAGCATCACCCAGATCGAAAACAGCACGATCAGATGCGAGGTCTGACCGGAAAACCCGAAAACCGGCAAGGTCATCCCAACGGCAGAACCCAACGCGGCAAACACCGCGCCGCTGACCATCGCGATCAACAGAACCTGACGCGGCACCGTCGAGTCGCCATGCCAGGACATGATATATTGCGCCCAGCCGAATTCCGACATCCGCAACACCAGAATCGCGCAGGCGGACACCAATGCGAACAATCCGAACTCGGCCGGGCCAAGGATGCGCGCGGCGGCGATGAATACGATCAGTTGCCCCGCTTGGGCCGTGATCCGCTCAACCGCGGTCAACGCGCCGCCGGCGGTCGCGGATGATTTCTGATCGGTGGCAGCAGGGGCGGTCACGCTGGGCGGGTCCTTGTCTGGCAATGGCTGACGCGGTGGTAACAACACAATAGGGCAAAGGATTGTCGCGGTCGCGGGTCACTAAAAGACTTTACCAACCGGAATTCCCATCAATGCGGGAAAAGCGGATGGTTTGTTTCCGCCGCCGCCCCAATCGGCTGCAAATTGGATGGGACCAAGGCGCAAATGTGGCGGTAATGTGGTCGTGGGTGTGATTCGGCGATGAAAGCGACTGGGAGGTCGTTTCGGCGACGGATCTAAATGGTATATCAAGTTGAACCTGGCGTGCGCGTCAGGCGGATGGGTGCATGCGCCACACCGCTGCGCGGCATTCGCGGCCTTCAGGACCCGACGGTCCCGCTATCGAAACTGATTTTTGACAAGGTCACGGCAGCGATTGCGCTGGTGTTCTTTGCGCCGTTCTTGCTGATTGTCGCCGCTTTGATCCTTTGGACCGAAGGCGGCCCCGTCGTGTTCGGCCATGAACGGGTGGGGCTGGGCGGCAGGCGGTTCCGCTGCCTCAAGTTCCGCACCATGTGCAAGGATGCCGACAAACGGCTGGATGCGCTGTTGAAATCCGACCCCGCCGCCCGCGCCGAATGGCAGGCCAGCCGCAAGCTGACCAACGATCCCCGCATCAGCAAACTGGGGGCGATCCTGCGCAAAACCTCATTGGATGAATTGCCCCAGTTGTGGAACGTGCTGCGGGGCGACATGTCGCTGGTCGGCCCGCGCCCTGTGGTTCAGGATGAATCGCAATATTACGGCATCTATTTCGCCGATTATAAATCCGTGATGCCGGGTGTGACCGGTTTGTGGCAGGTCAGCGGTCGCAGCGACACCACCTATGACGAGCGTGTCGCGCTGGATGTGCGCTATGTGACCGAGCGCAGCTTTTTCGGCGATATCGGGATCATTCTGAAGACGGTTCAGGTCATTCTGAAACGGGATGGTGCGCGATGATCCGGTTTTCAGAACAGCAGGGCGGCGGCAACGATTCCCCAGAACAGGGCACAGCCCAATATGACCGCGCGACGCAAAGTGATCACGTCTTGTGTATTCACCCAGTCAAGAACACCATCTGTGGTGTCTTTGATGTTGCCGTCCAGCGTCATGCTGTTGAACCTTCGGTTGGTGCGGCAAGTGCCCCGCCTAACTTATACAAAACAAACAGGTTTACGTCAAACGAGGTGTTGCAATGACCCCAACCCGCAATATGGATCCTGAACAAAACTGGGTAAACGGCCGGTTAACCGGACGCCTCGTTGTGGCCATTCCAACCACCGGCCGGGCCGCCATTGTAGTGGAAACCATCCGAGGATTTGCCCGCCAGACCCGGATGCCCGACCTGATGATCCTTAGCGTCACCGGCCCGGAAGATGCCGACCTGACGGGGTTGGAAAAGCTGCCCTTCCCGATCCGCATCGTCACCACCTCCAAAGGCGCGACACGCCAGCGCAACCGCGCGCTGGAGGAACTGGAAACCGACGACATCCTGACCTTTCTGGATGATGATTTCCTGATGGCACCGGACTACCTGCAACGGGTCGAGCGGATTTTTGCAACCCACCCCGAAGTGGCCATGGCCACCGGTACCGTGCTGGCAGACGGCATTGCCGGGCGCGGCTTTTCCCATGCCGAAGGAAATGCCCTGCTGGCGGAACTGGATAACGGCGCGCGGCCTGAAACCTTTGAAACGGCCTATAACGGCTATGGCTGCAACATGTCGATGCGGGTCGGGCCGGTCTTTGAAAACAGCCTGCGCTTTGATGAAGACCTGCCGCTTTACAGTTGGCTTGAGGATCTTGATTTCTCGCGCCAACTGGCGCGTTTCGGCCGGATTGTCAAAGCCGCCGAACTGCGCGGCGTGCATCTGGGCACCAAGACCGGGCGCACCACCGGTGTGCGGGTCGGCTATTCGCAGGTTTCAAACCCGGTCTATCTGGTCGGCAAGGGCACGATGCAGGCCTGGCGGGCCCAGTGGATCATGTGGCGGAATATTGCCTCGAATCTGCTGAAATCGGTGCGGCCCGAACCCTGGATCGATCGCCGGGGACGTTTGAAAGGCAACCTTCTGGCGGCGCGCGATATCCTTCTGGGCAGGCTGGCGCCGGGGCGGATTCTGGACATCAACTGACCGGTTTTCGAATCACGAAATCCGGGAAGATGGGGCCGGATTTTGCTGCCGAATCCGTTTTGGAACGGGTTTTCGACCTGTCGCCACGGATTTGACGGCGCCGACCAGATGGGCGGACTGTTGTGCCTGTAGCGACAATAACCGCCTCAGCGTTTGAATTGGCGCGGTTCAACAGGCATTCGGAAACAATGTGCCCAGCCGCCGGATAATCCTTTGTGAAAACAGACCCTTGCCCGGTTGGTTTTTAAATACGGCGTTAAGCAAACACAAAATTTTCTTTGAAATTTTTGCCGCGCACTGTATTGTGTCTGTCTGTAAGCCCGACTGGGACGGGTGCAACAAGATGGTCACGGGGGCGGCCGTTGTCGGCATATCTTAGCAGGATATGCACTGGAACAGCGCCGTGCGAGACATTGATCCAAATGATCCGGTTTCCAACCGTACCGCTATGCCCGCAGGCCAACTGCGCGGGATCATTTCCGGCATTTGGCAAGAGGTTCTGGGCTGTGGTCCGGTCGATGCCGACACGACATTCTTTGAGTTAGGCGGCAGTTCCGGCCAACTGAGCGACGTTCAGGAAAAGCTGGAATCCCTGCTTGGGATCAGCTTTGATTTCACCCTGCTGTTTGAGGCGGCCCGGTTCAGCGATCTTGCCGCCCGGCTGCAAGCCCTTGTCGGTGCGCAACCGGATACCGCCGACGCCAAGTTTTCGCGCAAAACCCCGCCACAGAACGCGCCGATCGCCATAATCGGCCTTGCCGGCCGGTTCCCCGGCGCTGCTGATATCAACAGCTTCTGGCAAAGCCTGCGCAAAGGCGAAAACCTTATCCCCCGATTTGACGAAACCGAACTGGAAGACGCGGTCGGCGACGCCACCCGCCGCTCGCCCGCCTATGTGCCGTCGCGTTCGGTTCTGGCGGATGCTGACAAGTTTGATGCCGCCTTTTTCGATATTCTGCCTGCCGAAGCCAAGGTGATGGACCCGCAGGCGCGCGTGTTTCTGGAAATCTGCGCCGAGGCTTTGGACAATGCCGGACTTGATCCCCGGCAGACCGAGGCCCCCATCGGCGTCTTTGCCGGAGCCACGTTCAGCACCTATCTGTTGGCCAATCTGCTGCAGGACCGCGCGGCGCTGGACGATTTCACCGCCACGTTCCAGATCGGCAATTACACCACGATGACCGGCAACACCAATGACAGCCTTGCCGGGCGCGTTGCCTATAAGCTTGGCCTGAAAGGGCCTGCCGTCGCTGTCAGCACGGCCTGTTCCACATCCCTGACCGCCATCGCGCAAGCCTGCCAAAGCCTGCGGGCCGGGCAATCCGACATGGCGCTGGCCGGGGGCGTGTCGATCACTTTCCCGCAAAAGCGCGGATATCTGGCGCAAGAAGGCGGCATGACCGCCCCTGACGGCATCTGCCGGCCCTTTGATGCCGATGCCGGCGGCACGGTCTTTGGCCACGGCGCGGGAGTTGTGGTTCTAAAGCGGCTGTCCGATGCCTTGGACGAAGGCGACCATATCCATGCGGTCATACGCGGTGTCGGCATCAGCAATGACGGGTCCGACAAGTTTTCCTATACCGCCCCATCGGCCACCGGTCAGGCCCGGGCGATCACGATGGCGCATCGCGACGCCGGGGTGACAGGGGCGGATATCTCCTTTGTCGAATGCCACGGAACCGCCACGCCGCTGGGCGATCCCATTGAAATCAAAGGGCTGCGGCAGGCGTTCGGGCCGGTGGACGGGGACAGGATCGCGCTGGGTTCGGTCAAGGGAAATATCGGTCATCTGGCCACCGCTGCCGGAGTGATGGGGGTGATCAAGACCGTCCTGATGCTGACCCACCGGGAAATCCCGCCGGTTGCGCATTTCCGCGCGCCAAATCCCAAGCTTGACCTCGACACAGGCCCGTTCTTTGTGCCGCAATCGGTGGCGCCATGGACCGCCAAGGGCCCCCTTTGCGCCGGGGTCAGTTCCACCGGCATTGGCGGCACCAATGTGCATCTGGTTCTGGAACAGGCGCCCGAAATTGAGCCCGCTGTCGCCGTGAACGCGGTCCAGATCCTGCCCCTAAGTGCGAAATCCCCCGAAGCGTTGGCGGAAATGGCGGAAAACCTTGCCGCGGCCTTGGAAAACACGCCGTCGTCGCTGGCCGATATCGCCTTCACCTTGCAAGAAGGCCGCGCCGCGCACCCGTTCCGGCTGGCCATTGTCGCACAGGATCACAAGGACGCCGACAAAGCCCTGCGCGCAAAGACCAAAATGCCGGAAAAGCTGAAGGCTGACAGCCCGCCACTGGTTTTCATGTTTCCGGGCCAGGGATCGCAATATCCCGGCATGGGGCACGGCCTTTATCGCAGTCAGCCAGATTACGCCAAATGGATCGACGCAGGGGCCGAGATATTGCAGCCGCTGATCGGCTTTGATCTGCGCGATATTCTGTGCAAGGCCGATCTGAAAGACAAAGACGCCGCGCGCGCCTTGCGCGACACCAAATTGACCCAACCGGCGCTTTATCTGACCGAATACGCGACCGCCCAATTGTGGTTTGCGCGCGGTGTGCGGCCTGACCGTTTGATCGGCCATTCGGTTGGCGAGTTTGCCGCCGCCGCCCTGGCCGGGGTTTTTGATTTTGAAACCGGCCTGCGGATGATTGCCGAACGGGGCCGCCTGATGCAGGCCCAGCCCGCCGGCAGCATGTTGTCGGTTCTGGCGCGGCTGGACAGTCTTGAACCGCATCTTGACGGTTCGGTCGATCTGGCGGCGATGAACGCGCCCGGCTTGCAGGTTGTGGCCGGACCCGACGCTGCGATTGATGCGCTGGAAAGCCGCCTGAAACAGGCCGGCATGTCTTGTTCACGCCTCCACACTTCGCATGCGTTCCACTCGGCGATGATGGATGGCGTGGTGCCCGAGCTTGAAAAAATGATCGCGGCGCAAACCCTGAATGCGCCGGAAATCCCCATCATTTCGACCGTCACCGGCGAAATGATGACCCCCGAAACCGCACAAAGCCCCGCCTATTGGGCCGGTCAGGCGCGTGCGGCAGTGAACTTTCAGGCGGCCCTCCAAGCCGCTTGTCAGACAGGATCTGAGGTTTTTGTCGAAGTGGGCGCAGGGCGCACATTGTCGATATTTGCCACACAGATTCTGGACCGCGGCAGCCGTGGCAGAGTTTTTCACTCATTGCCCGATCACACCCCATCAGTAGATGATGAAAGCGCCATGGCTGCCGCGTTCGCAAACCTTTGGTGTCTGGGCCGCCCTGTGGACTGGTCCTTGTCCGGCCCGCGCGGTGCCAGAAAAGTGCCGCTGCCGGGCTATGCCTTTCAGCGCAAAAGCTTTTGGGTCGATCCCAGGCCGGCGCAGACCCAAAAGCCGCCAGTTTCAGACCGGAAAGAACTGCCTGATATGCCCATTGAAAACGCGCATTCCCATGGCCCGGACCGGGTTAACCGGTTCAAGGCTGAACTGTTGGCACAGTTGTCTTGCCTGTCCGGAATTGACCTTGCCACGGAGGATGCGGATGCAACCTTTCTGGAATTGGGATTTGACTCGTTGTTTCTGACGCAGGTCGCCAAAGAGGTTGGTGCGAAATATCAAACCAACCTGACCTTCCGCAGTCTGCTGTCGGACACGCCGTCAATCGCGGCCCTGGCCGGGGTTCTGGACCAGACCCTTGCCCTCGAACAAGCGCAGGCGGAACCTGTGGTTGCGTCAACGGCTGTGCCGAAAGCCGCGCCGACACCGCCAGAGGCACCGGCCCCTATTGCAGCCATCCCGCCGGCCCCGGTCAATGCCGATTTTGCCGCCCTTGTGGCCCAACAGAATGCCGCGATGCAGGCCATGTTCGCCGAACAGCTGCGCGCACTTTCAGCACTTCAAACCGGTGAAACGCCGCATGCCGCGACCGCCAACATCCGTGCCCTGCCGACCCAGACGGCGGCCCAACCCATCGCGCCCCGCCGCCCGGACGCGGCCATTCCCCTGACCGAGGGCCAGCGGGAAATCTGGATGGCGCATCAAATGGGCGATGCAACGGCCTGTTGTTTCAATCAAAGCACCTCATTGCGCTTGACCGGGCACCTGGATCAGGCGGCCTTGCTGAAGGCGGTGAATTTGGTCGTTGCGCGCCATGACGCCCTGCGCATGGTGTTTGACCGTGACGGGACGGCCTTTCACATCGCTTCCCGTAGCGATCTGAACCTGAAAATGCTGGATGTGTCCGGCGACCCCGACCCCGAGGCCGCGCTGGGCAAGTTGCTGGACCACGACGCCCGAACACCGGTTGATATTGTCAACGACCGTCCGGTGCGCGCCATGCTGGTCAAACTGGCAGCCGAGCGGACCGTGCTGGTTCTGACAATGCATCACATCGCCTGTGACGGCTGGTCTTATAACGTGCTCTACCCCGAAATCGCCGAGGCTTATAACGCCCTTGCCGCCGGTCAAGCGGTTCAGTTTGACCCCGCCGCATCCTATGGCGAATTCGCCCTGATGCAGCACGACCGGGCGGAAAATCCCGCCGTCAAAGCCTATTGGCAGGCCCAGTTCAAGACCATCCCGCCGCTGCCGGATCTTCCCACCGACCGGCCCCGTCCGGCACGGCGCGGATATCAGGGCGCGACCGTGACGGTCGAGATCGGATCCGAGGACCTGCAAACCTATCGCAAGCTTGGAACCGCGGCGGGCTGCACCCTGTTTGCGACCTTGTTCAGCGCGCTGAACATCACCTTGTCCAACCTAAGCGGCGCGCGGGATCTGGTGATCGGTGTGCCCTTTGGCGGGCGCGGTGACCGGTTCAAATCCCTTGTCGGGCACTGCATCAATTTCCTGCCGATCCGGTCACAACTGGATTTCCAGGCTTCGGTCAAAACCCTTCTGACTCAAAGCGCCGATCGGGTCTTGAACGCGTTTGAACATGAAGACACCACCTATGGCACATTGCTGAACCATCTGAACGTGCCCCGTGACGTGAACCGCCTTCCGCTGACCGAGGTCATGTTCAACCTGCGCCGTGAAAAAAACGGGCCGGAAATGGCCGGGCTGACGGCGAAAATGACCCCGAACGCCAAGGCGGCGGTGAATTTCGATCTGTTTTTCAACATGATTGAATCCAGCGACGGTTTGCGCGTGGATGTGGATTACAATGCCGAGATTTACGACGCTGCGACCGTGCGCCGCTGGGTTGGGCATATGCGCGCGGTTCTGGCGTCTATGGCAAAGGATGTCGATGCGAGGGTTGCGGACGTGCCGCTGCTAACTGATGCCGAACTGGCATCCCAGACGACCCCGTTGCCTGAAACGGTCCGGTCTTATGACATGTCCCGATCGGTCCTTGATCTGATCGCCGAAAGGGCCGCCCAGATGCCCAAGGCCGTGGCGGTGGAAGATGGCTTGCAGTCCCTGACCTATGCCGAACTTGGCGCAAAAAGCGATGCGTTGGCCGCGGTCATTCAGGCCAGATTGCCCGAGGCGGGACAGCGCGTGGCGGTGTCGGTTTTGCGGTCGGGTCAGATGCTGATCGCCCTGCTGGCGGTGCTGAAGGCGGGCCATGCCTATGTGCCGCTTGATCCGCGCCAGCCTGATGATCGCCTGCGCACCATCCTGAAAACCGCGCGTGTGACCGGCATCATCAGCGATGACAGCGTGCCGGGATTTGCCTCGGATCTGGATTTGACGACATTTGACACGGCGGAAACCGGCGATGCCCGAACCCTGAAACACCGCGCGTTTGATCCTTCGGCCACGGCCTATGTGATCTTTACATCGGGGTCCACAGGCACACCCAAAGGCGTGGAAATTTCCCACGGCGCATTTTTGAATTTCCTGCTGTCGATGGCCGAAAAACCCGGCTTTACCGCGCGCGACACCATTCTGGCGGTCACCACGGTGATGTTTGACATTGCGGCGCTGGAACTGTTCCTGCCGCTGGTGTCCGGCGGCAAGGTGGTGATCGCCCAGACCGAGGATATTCTTGACGGTTTCCGGCTGGTTGAGCGGTTGAAGCGCGGCGATATTTCCGTGATGCAGGCGACGCCGACCCTTTGGGACATGCTGCTTGAGGCCGGCTTCAAACCGGCGCAGGGCCTGAAAATCCTGGCCGGGGGGGAACCTTTGCCCCGGGATCTGGCCAACCGCCTGACACAGGACGGGGCGGAGTTGTGGAACATGTACGGCCCGACGGAAACCACGATCTGGTCGGCGGTCAAAAAGATCGGTCACGACGCGAAAATCACGATTGGCGGCCCTGTCGCCAATACCGCGCTCTTGGTGCTGGATAGCTTTGACCGCCCGGCTCCCATCGGTGTTGTCGGCGAATTGAACATCGGCGGTGCCGGTCTGGCCAAGGGTTACTTTGACCAGCCTGACCTGACGCAAGCCGCCTTTCGTGGTGTGATGATCGCGGGGCGACCGGAAAACCTGTACCGCACCGGCGACCTTGCCCGCCTGCTGCCCGACGGGGAAATTCAGGTGCTTGGCCGCAAGGACACCCAGATCAAACTGCGGGGCTTCCGGATAGAACTGGGCGATATCGAAACCCGGCTGCGCGCACTTGACGGCGTTGAAAAGGCTGCGGTCGATTTGCGGCTGCGCGCCAGCGGGTCCAGCCAGTTGGTCGCCTATGTGGTGGCCCGCGCCGGGGTCGATCTGGACACCACGCAATTGGCGGCGGAACTGGCGTTGCAACTGCCCGATTACATGGTGCCGCAGGGCTGGATCATGCTCAGCCAACTGCCGCAGACCGCGAATGGCAAACTGGACCGCAAGGCCCTGCCCGATCCCGATCAGAAGGCCACGGTCGAACCGATCCGCAGCAAACCCGCAACCACCAGCGCGACCGAACAGGCTCTGACAAAAATCTGGTGCAATGTTCTGGGCCTGCCCGAGATCAGCCCGACGGAATCACTTTATGCATTGGGGGTGGATTCCCTGATGATCTTCAAAATCGCCGCGCGGATGCTGGACGAAGGGCTGGAGCTTGAGGCGCGCGACCTGATGGCGCATCCCTCGATCCGTGAACTGGCGGCCTTTGCCGATGCCCGCAACGGGGTGGTGGGTGAGGTGGCCCGGCCGTCCCTGAAATCTTTCCTGAACGGCAAGGCCCGCCGGCAGGGGACCGCATCATGAATGTGGTCAATCACGGATTTGCCCCCGCCGCGACGCCGGCAAAGGTTGTGGCGACCTTCCCGGCATCCTCGTCACAGGCGCAGTTCTTTTTCCTTGATCGTCTGTCGCCGGGCGACCCGACCTTGAACGTCACCATGCGTTGGGAAATCAAAGGCGAGGTCAGTTTTGAACATCTGGAACAGGCCTATCGCCATGTGATCGACCGGCACGAAATTCTGCGCACCCGTCTGGTGATGCGCGATGGCGAGGCGGTGCAGGAAGTGCTGTCGGGCATTGATTTCAAACTGGATCTGGTGGATCTGGCCAGACTCAAGCCCGACGCCCGCGACGCGCGTATGTCCGACATCTTTTCCGAACTGGCGCGGCAACCCTTTGATCTGGGTCAGGCCGGCTTGCTGCGGGCCACTTTGGTGCGCTGCGGGCCGCAGTCGGCGGTCCTGATGAATATCGTGCATCATTCCGTGTTTGACGGTTTTTCAATCGGGGTTCTAAGCCGCGAAATCGGTGTCGCCGCCGCCTTTGCCATGGGGAAAGCGCCCGACTTGCCGGACCTGCCCTTGCAGTTTGGCGACTATACGTTGTGGCAGCAGGAATATCAGGCCAGCGGCGTCATGGCCGAAAACATCGCCTATTGGAAACAGCAACTGACCGGCGCGCCATATTTTGAACTTGAGGCGGACAAGCCGCGCCCGGCACAGCGCAGCAACAGGGTCATCAGCCATGTCACCCTGCTGGCCCCCGATTTTGAGGATTCGTTAAAAAATCTGGCGCAGCGGCACAGGGTTTCGCCCTTTGTCATCGGCGCGTCGGTGGTCAGCCGGTGCCTTAGCGATTTCACCGGCGCACCTGAAATCCTGTTTGGCACCCCGATTGCAGGTCGCACCGAAACCGAGCTTGAGACCTTGATCGGCCCTTTGGTCAGCTCACAGGTTTTGCGTCTGGCGCCGGGGGCAAATCCCGACTTCGCCGATCACGTTGCCGCCACAAAGACCGTGGTTGCGCAGGCGCTGGCCCATCAGGACCTGGCCTTCAGCAAGGTGGTTGCCGCCGTCAATCCGCCACGCGATCCGAAACGCACCCCGATTGTGTCCGTGTTCTTCAATCTGTTGCACATGTATCTGCAAAGGCAGGATTTCGGACCGTTTGAGATGGTTTCGCTGCCGCCGAAAATCTCGGGCGCGGCGCGGGACGTGGACTTTACCCTGATCGGTCGCCCAAGCGGCTGGCAACTGGTGATCGACTATACCCCCGATCTGTTTGAAGAGGCCAGGATTGACCGCATCGCGGCGGAAATCGTCAAGGCGTTTCAGGCCGTTTTTGCCCCCGGCAAATCCGCGCCGTTACCTGCGGCTGAACCGGTGAAACCGCAACCGGCGGCGAAAAGGGCAGAGACGCCCGAAGCCGGGTTATTGGCTGACACCGCCGTGGACGAGGCCGCCATTGTACAGACAGATCGCGGCCCCTACGGGTTCGTGGTGGCCCGCCGCGATTGCGCCTTTCCGCTGGAAAACCTGCCGGGGCGGCTGATGGCGCAGGGCCATAACGCCCTGATCGGGATCAGTGTTCTGGCGCAAATGCCGCGCCTGCCGGACGGTCGCGCAGATCAGCAAAAATTGCTGGCATTTTGCGGGCACTCAGCCGGTCGATCCCGTGTTACGGACAGCATGGGGACCGACGCGGTTTGCCAAAAGATTGCGGCCATTTGGCAGGATATTCTTGGCATTGACGCCATTCCATTTGACGCGAATTTCTTCAGTCTTGGCGGGCATTCCCTGTTGGCTGTGCGCCTGACCGCCAGAATACGCGAGGCGTTCAACGGCAGCCAAAGCGTCGCCGATATCTATGAAAACCCCACCATCGCCGGGCAGGCCGGTTTGATTGCCGGTCCTGCACCGGCCCCTTTGGAAATGGCGGACTGGCGCGTTGAACACCTTATCCCCGACGGTCCCGGCGTGCCGATCATCGCGGTCAATGACGTGGGAATCATCCTGTCGGCGGCGCGGCGCTTGTCGCAGCAACACAAAACCACGTGCGTTCGGTTGTTTGACAAACAGCGCGGGACCGACATGGCCGGCCGGTCGTTTCTGGACATTGCCAAGGACTATGCCGGGGTCATCAAACAGGCCCAACCCAAAGGGCCCTATCTGTTGTTCGGGGTCTGCGTCCACGGGAACATCGCGCTGGAGGCCGCAAGGATCCTGCGCGCGGGCGGCGATGAGGTTCTGGGCGTCGTGATGAAAGACGTGTGGGAGCCGGGCTATGTCGCCCATATTCAGGCCAACCCGAAACTGGCCCGGCAGAACCGGATCATGTCGCTGCGAAACAAGATCAGAATGGTGAAGGCCGGGCAGTTGTCCTTTGATGCCTTCCTTGGCTCCTACCGGATTTTGCGCCGCTCCGGTGTGCTGCGACTGGCCAAATGGGCCGGTTTGATAGGCCAGATCCGCGAATCCGATCTGGAACCGGAACAGCAGAAATTTGTCTTTGACGTTTCCGCCGCGCGCAATGTCTATCGGCCCGAACCGGTGGATTTCCCGGTTTTGCATGTGGTCACGGGAATCTCCGCGCGCGGCAAGGGTTTTGCGCCGTCCATCGGGTGGGAGTTCGTTATAAAGCAGGGCCTGAAGACCGTGACCATCGACGAGGTGAACATGCATGGCGGGCGCGAAATCGGTGCCGATGCGCTGGCCTGTGAAATTGACGGGTTTATCGCCAGCGTTTCAGGCGCTTCTTAGTGCGAAATGCGTTAAGCTTGGGCCAGCGGGATCGTTCCCGACCGCAGGATCAGGCGAACCGGCGCGCCGCAATTATGAACCGCTATTGCCCCGGCCATATCCCGTGCCATGGGCAGGTCCAGCAAGGTCCAGTCCCTTGCCGCGCTGTTCTGGTTTTCCAGCCGCAAAAGCTGTGCCGCTGATCCTTCGCCCAGCGTCACGTCAAAACTGTCAAGCGGCATCGACATTCCCAGCCCGATCGCCTTGATAACCGCCTCTTTGCGGGTCCAGCAGCGGAAAAACCCGGTGGCCCAGTCTCTGGCAGGAAGGGCAGACAGGGCGCGATGTTCGGCCTTTGAAAAGAACCGCCGCGCAATGCCGTCATCAACGTCGCGATGGGCCTCGATATCCACCCCGACCGCCGCTTGCGCCGTCACCGCCAGAGCCGCCCAACCGCCAGAGTGGCTCAGGTTGAATTGCGGCCCCTCTGCAAGGGCGGGTTTGCCCTGCGGGTTGCAATGAAACACCAGACGGTCGGGCGTTTGGTTCACATAGGACGCCAGAATTTCCCGCATCCGTCCGCGCCCGGCCTGAAATCTTTGGCGGTGGATGTCATAGACGAACCGCGCGGCCCGGTCGGCTTCGTCCGGCGACAAAAGGCGGGCCAGTGCCGTTAATTCAGTGTCCGGCCTGTCGAGCGACCAAAGCCACAGATCAATCTCAAGTGTCACCCGCGGGGTTCCTTTGGCTGGCAGTGACCCTACCCTAAATCAATCCCGCGCCCGGCGTCGAGGATTGCTTGCGCGCAGGGGCTCAGACCTGGGAATGCGGGCGAAAGATACGGCCGGCCTCAATCACATGGCCCGAAGGTGCTGGCGCAGTCACCGGCAGCGGCGCGCCAATGGCTGAGAGCGCGCGCAAAATGCCCGACTGAAACGCAGAGGCATCAAACCGCCGGGCATGGCGCACCAGAATATCGGGATCAATATGTTCCAGACCTTCGGCTTGGAAACGTTCAACCGCCGCGATCAGCCCTTCGACGGACTGATCTTTGAACAGCAGACCGGTTTCGCGGTCAATCACCGTATCAAGGGCGCCGCCGCGGCCATAGGCGATCACCGGACGGCCCGAGGCCATGACCTCAACCGGAACCATGCCGAAATCCTCTTCGCCGGGGAAAATCAGGGCTTTGCACCGCGCCATATAGTCTTTGAGCACCGGAAAGGGCACCTGACCCAGGAAGATCGTCTTGTCGCCTGCAACCGACCGCAAAGCCAGACGCGCCTTGTCCGGCCCGCCGATCACCACCAGCGGCAGGTCCATCCGGCGAAATGCCTCAACCGCCAGATCGGGGCGCTTATAGGGGGCCAGTTCCCCGGCCCACAGGTAAAATCCGCCGCGTTCGATCGCGGCAACCGGTTTGAAATCTGCAACCGCGACGGGCGGGTGCACCACATCGGCGGTGCGCCGCCAGTATTTGCTGATCCGTTTGGCCACATGGTTGGAATTGGCGGCAAATCCATCGACCCGCGCCGCACTTGTCACGTCCCAACTGCGCAAACCATGCGCCAGATGCGGCATCAGGTGGCGGGTCAGAAAACCCGTGTCATTGCGATAGGTGTGATACTGGTCCCAAAGATACCGCATCGGAGAATGGCAATAGCACAGATGTGGCGCGTCAGGCGGCGTGATAACGCCCTTTGCAGGCCCGGCCTCGGATGAAATCACCAGATCGTAACCGGTCAGATCAAGCTCCTCCAGGGCGCGGGGCATAAGGGGCAGGTATTTCTGGTACATCCGGCCCGCAAAAGGCAGCCGCCCGACCGAGGTCGTGACAATCCGGTGCGAATTGATCAGCGCGCTGACCCGCTCGGGCACGTGGACATGGGTGAAAATATCGGCCTGCGGGAACATCCGCAAAAGCGATTCCAGAACCCGTTCACCGCCCCGCATTCCGACAAGCCAATAGTGAATGATCGCAACCCGGGGTTCGCTGAATGCGGTGTGGTCAGACATTATAGGCATACTCCTCGGCATAGCTCATGGCGCTGTGCTTGGGGTCCACCATAGTCATCACAACGCCGGACGGCCCTTTGCCCATTTCTGCAAAAGAGGCCATGCCCTTCAGAACCGCGCTGCGCGGGGTTTCGTCCCAGCGCACCAGATAGACGGTTTTATCGACAACCTGCGACAGGACCAGCGCATCGGACACGGCCAGCATCGGCGGGGCATCCAGAATAACCACGTCGTAAAACCGGGTCAGCATCCGAAGCATCGGCTTGAGCCAGGCCTCGGACAGTTCATCGGCCCCGCTGGGCAAAGGATCGGTCGAGGCCAGAACATCAAAGCCAAGGCGCGGATCAGAATAGATCGCGTCCCCCAAGGAACAATTGTCGTGAATGAAATCGGCCAGATCCCAGTCCATGTCCCACCCGAATGTGCGTTGCAATGAGGACCGGCGCAGATCGCAATCGACCACGATCACCGATTTGCCCGCCAAAGCCGACATTTTCGCCAGCGCCAGAGAGGTTGTGGTCTTGCCTTCGACCGGAACCGACGAGGTGATCAGGATGCTGAGGCCGCGCTCTTTTTGGGCCGGGGTCAGCAGGGCGGTGCGCAAATGCCTGATCCGTTCGGCATAGACGCCGTTCGGCAGGCGTTCCAGTTCACGATAGGCGGCGCGGGGCGAATTCCAGTCGCCTTGCGGGATCATCGCCAGAACCGGCAGGCCGGTTTCCCGCTCAATCTCGGATTCGGTGCGGAACGTGGCCGACGACAGTTCCATCATAAAGGCCAGCGCCAGCCCGATG